>JAUZQR010000132.1 GCA_030950865.1 Mariprofundaceae bacterium
AATATGCACAGTGAAATAAGTAATGAATCGGTTGCTATTGCTCAGCCCACAGCCACTTCCATTCAAGTTGTTTTACAACAACAGTTAATGTTTGATAGTGGCTCAAGTGATATTTCTGGCACGGGTCGCGAGGCTCTAGTGAAGTTTTCAGATGCTCTGCGCCATGCACCAGAAGACGCAACGATTCGCATTATAGGGCATAGCGATAATCGCCCTGTTGGCGCAGAGTTGAAAACAGCATTTACAGATAATTGGGGTTTATCAGCCGCCCGTGCTGCTGCTGTCGCCCGTTTTTTTGTTTGGGGTGCGCATATCAATCCCAACCGCATACATATTGAAGCCAGTGCAGGCACACAGCCTGTTGCCGACAATGCCACTGAAGAAGGCCGTGCTCAAAATCGCCGCATTGAATTGTTCGTAGAAGAGGGCTGAATTCCTTAAAAGTTAACATCAATACGCGTTAAGTCATACCCGTTCCAGCATATTCGCGTTATGCTTCGCGCATGAGTCGCAAAGTTATCCCCATCCAAGTTGAAAAAGGAACACAAGCACAGGGTGAGCCAATGATTGGCAAACCGTCATGGTTAAAGGTCCGTGCGCCCATGTCTTCCGAATATAAAAACATCACACGTATGATGCGTGAATTAAATTTAAACACCGTCTGTGAAGAGGCCTCTTGCCCAAATATTGGTAGCTGCTGGAAACAAGGCTCTGCCACATTTATGATTCTTGGACGTGTCTGTACACGCACCTGTGCTTTTTGCGATGTGGCAACAGGCAAACCTGATGCCGTTGATCCTGATGAAGCCATTAACCTTGCCAAAGCAGTATCTCAAATCGGTTTAAAACATGTGGTCATCACCTCTGTGGATAGGGATGACCTCAAAGATGGTGGCGCAGGACATTATGCAACGGTGATTCGCGAGCTCAAAGCGCGGCAGCCAGAGGTGACGATTGAGGTGTTGACCCCCGATTTTCAGCGTAAGCCACCATCATGTCTTGCAACAGTGATCGCCGCATCGCCCGATATTTTCAACCACAATC
>JAUZQR010000133.1 GCA_030950865.1 Mariprofundaceae bacterium
TTCAATGCGATAATGCGGAATCATCAATTCAGGTTTGATTTGCAAGGTAATTTGGACTTCATGGTTCTCTTCGATGCGCGCGATACTATCGCGTTTATTGTTCATCAAATACTCGCCTGTCTCAGACGGAACTTGTACAACCAAGATTGGTTTTTTACCTGCTTCTGCCCAATCTTCCATACGAGTAAGTATTTGTAATGCCATAGATTCGACAGTGCGAATCGAGCCGCGACCACGGCAACGGGGACATGTTTCAGTGGTAGATTCACGCACAGATGGATGTAGGCGTTGGCGTGACATTTCGAGTAAACCGAAACGCGATATTTTAGCAAATTGAATGCGTGCTTTATCGGGGCGTGTTGCATCGCGTAGTGCTTCTTCGACTTGTTGCGCATGTTTGCGGTTTGCCATATCAATAAAATCAATGACCACCAAACCGCCAATATCACGAATACGTAACTGACGAGCAACCTCTTCGGCAGCTTCTAAATTGGTAGCTAGGGCAGTGGCATCAATGTTTTTAGCGCCTGTTGCACGCGAGGAGTTTACATCCACAGAGGTTAGAGCTTCGGTCGGATCAAAAACAATAGAGCCGCCAGAGCGCAGGCGAATTTCACGTTCGTGAATTTCTTCACATTGTGATTCGATACCATATTTGCGAAACAGTGGTTGTTTGCCACGGTAGAGTTTTACGAGCTTTTCTTTGCCTGGCAAAACAGCATGCACAAATGCCTTGGTACGGGTGTAAATTTCATGGTTATCAACCCAGATTTCATCAATATCATCGGTAAAATGATCGCGAATAGCCCGTGTTGCCAAATCACCTTCCAAATAAATCAGCGTTGGAGATGGTGCGCTATCACTCTTGATGCGAATTTCATCCCATAGACGGCGAAGATACTGATAATCCCACTCTAGAGATTCTAATTCTTGATCTTTGCCCGCAGTACGGACAATCAAACCCATATTATCTGGTACATTGAGGTGAGTAAGTATTTGTTTGATAGCGCGACGCTGCTCTTCGGATAACTTGCGAGAAATACCACCGCGCGAGTTGTTCGGCATCAACACGGTATAACGACCTGCCAATGAAATATTGGTGGTTAAAGCCGCACCTTTATTGCCACGCTCTTCTTTCACGACTTGAATCAAAAGCTCTTGTTTGTGTTCTAATACATCACGAATATTAACCTTGCGAGGGTCAACAGATTTGTCTGCACCTTCTTTCCAAAAATCGGGATGGATTTCATTTAAGGGCAAAAAGCCCTGTCTAGCAGAACCATATTCTACAAAAGCAGCCTGCAAGCTGGCTTCAACCTTGGTGACTGTACCTTTATAAATATTGCCTTTGGTTAGGGTTTTGTGAGCAGACTCAATGTCTAACTCTTGCAGGTAGTCATTGAGAACAATGGCTACGCGACTTTCTTCATCATGGGATGCATTGATTAGCATCACCTTCTTTATGGCGCTCATGGCACTTTCCTGTGCCGTTTGGGGTTTGTTAAGGTGCGTAAAACTGAACCTTTTACACAGGTTAAAGCATGAGAATGGCAGTTAAAAAGCCAAGTTCAAAGCAGTCATGCTTTCATTATCTCACCAAGTTGGTCGTTGCTTTCACTTGTCTTTGAAGTGACCAATATCAGTGGTTAAACCATCAAACGGATATTTTATTTTGCACAGGCTCAACACATTGGACATAATCTACATAAGCACCGAAAACGCTGTATTCGGGTTTGCTGCATCGCTAGGTTTGCTGGGTAAGCAATCTGTCGAGGGTCAGAGCAGTCAAACTATTTCATCTTACTTCATCATTTCTTGCAGATTATGTTCGCGTGGAACAAACTGTACGGTCGATGATACTAACCGCATAGGAGCGCACTTGGCAAATTTTATCAATGAAAAGGGGCGGATAAGCGTTTCTTCCGATGAAGATGGTAGTCGTTTGGATCGTATGTTACTGCGTTATTTGGGCAATGAAAAGCGCACGCTCATCATGCGTTTGATTCGCAAAGGTAATGTGCGGGTGAATGGCAAACGTTGTAAACCGAATCATCATTTAGAGGTGAACGATGAGGTATTTGTGCCAGCTAGTCTGCGTCAAAATGATGCTGAAGAGACAAAACAGGGCGATATACCTGCTTTTTTATTGCGGCAAGTTGGACAAATGCAAATTCTATTTGAAGATGAGTGGCTTTTGGTGATTAACAAACCTGCGGGCTTGGTGGTGCATGGTGGTAGTGGTCATGAAGCAGGGCTGATTGAAGCTTTGAAGGTATCACGAGGGTTGTCTGATTTACGTTTGGCACATCGTTTGGATAGAGATACTTCGGGTGTTTTATTGTTGGCGAAAAATTTACAAGCCTTGCGGACGTTAACGGAATCATTTCGTGAACGAGATATGGATAAGACCTATATGGCATGGGTGCAAGGGTATCCAGAGCCACATGCTGCGCGTATGAAATCAAAGTTATCCAAAGGGGTATCCATTGCGGGTGAGCGCATGGTTGTGGATGATGATGAGGGTAAAGATTCGGTGACGGATTACCAAGTGATGCTCAAGTGCGCGAAAAATAATTTTGATTATGCCATGGTGGCATTAAAACCGCACAGTGGGCGCACCCATCAGTTGCGTGTGCAGTTGCAAAATGAAGGGCATGCGATTTTAGGCGACCCCAAATATGCAGAAAAAGATATGTTGAGGCAGTTTAAATTGATGGGTGGAAAAGGACTGATGTTACATGCTTGGCGATTGCGCTTGTTGCATCCTATGACGCAGCAACCTCTTACGCTTATCGCAACATTTCCTGAGCGTATGTCGGTTTTCGTATAAGGTTTGCCTAAAGATAGGAAAGACACGAAAAAAAGCCTCGCATAAGCGAGGCTTTTAATCTTTTTCAAAGAAGTCCCTATTTAGACAGAAATTTCATTCAATAACGCGTTTTTCTTACCTTCTTGTCTAAAGCGTTTGTTCATGGCTCTTTTTAGGCGTTTCTTTTCATGGAGATGCCACGTACGCAGGTTGCGCCATTGTACTTTGATAAGGGTAGTTTCTTCACCACTGGTCTTCTGATGTCTTCCGAGCATGAGTACCTCCTTATGTTCAGAGATGCCTTCACTTTCATTGCCAAAGGCATAGTGAGTTTATACATGAATATACGTGCTTTTGCAACTGTTATTTTTGTAAATTAAAGGTGGCGAAGTTGACGCTTGTTATGACCTGAAACTTTGTTCTTCGATGTTTTGGGTGTGCTTGGTGCATAGGGGCGTAAAAAGGATGGTAATACCCGACCTTCAATTTTCATAAGGTCTTGTGTTAAGCAATCTGCAATATGTTGTTTCTCTAATAAATCTACCTCGGCGAGGTAGGTGAACAACAACTTGGCGAGCCTATCCAATGAGATTTGCCAAGTTGAATTGGTTTGTTTATAAATCCATAAAGAAAATGCAAAGAAGCTTTCAAAAACAGTGCCTTTTTGCCATAAAAGTGCGATGCTAAGTTTAAAATTGCCGCTGTTTTTATATAAATTCCAAAAACGCGCAAATCGTTTCATTTTTTGTATATCTTCAAAGCTTAAATCAGCGGTCTTGATGATGTCGTAGGGTGGTATATCGCTATATACCATGCGATAGCTCTCATTGTGCCGTGACAAGCTAGTGCCAGAGAGGTTTTTTAGAATCCCAATTTGTATTTCTGCATCGGTTAGACTGCAAAGTTGATTTAACCCTTCACCGAAGCTTTCGATACTTTCACCAGGCAAGCCCACAATCAAATCCAAGTGCATATGCGCGTGGGTTTCATGCTCTAGAAAAGCTATATTCTCTTTTATTTTCTCAATATTGAGTTTGCGATGAATACGTGTGGCGACTTCGTTGTTAAGTGTTTGAATACCTATTTCCAGTTGCAATGATGCAGGTTTAAATTGTTTGATGCGCTCTTGAATGCTGACAGGAAAATGATCGGGAATCACTTCAAAATGGGCGAAATAGTCACCTTCTTTGGCAAGAAAGAAATCCAATATTTGGTTGGATATTTTAGGATTCAAATTAAATGTACGGTCAATGAATTTAAAATTACGCACGCCGCGTTGCCATAATATTTCAAATTCTTCCAATAAACGATCAATGAAAAGGTTGCGAACGCGATTATCCATGGAAGATAAACAAAACTCACATTGAAAAGGGCAGCCGCGTGATGCTTCAACATAAATATAACGGTTTTTGACATCTTCATCATTATAATAACGATAGGGGAGTTCAATAGCATCAAGGCTGACTGTGCCTGCATCAATGATGCGTTCGGGCATTTGCTGATTATCGAAGATCGCTTGGCATAGATTGTAAAATGCCAATTCGCCTTCACCGCGAATGATATAATCCGCCATATCCATGTTTACACGTATGGGGTCATAGCTGACTTCAGGACCACCAAGTATAATGCAAGTCTCTGGCGATACTTTTTTAAGCGTGTGAATAAGCTCGGATACCTGGACAGCATTCCAAATATATACACCGATAGCAATGATGCGCGGTTTGCGAGCCAATAATTGTTCTGCGATGTCTTGAACATTGTCATTGATGGTAAACTCA
>JAUZQR010000134.1 GCA_030950865.1 Mariprofundaceae bacterium
CCCTACCCAGCCTGTTGTTTGGCGAATGGCTTATAACACAACGGCATAAGCACCCTATATTGCACGCTTATGCCCAATTGCTCACAAAGCAACATGCCCTTTGGTTGATTACGCTATTAGCCGCAAGTTCCATCATCGACATCAGTATTGCTGCCATTGCCATATTTCCCATTTATGAACAACTTGCCAGCGCAGCCTACCATTTTCAATAATGCCACAAGTCCAATACCTCTAATAAAAGCCTTTATATAATAAAAATGGCATTATATTTGCTTCTAAATTGCTATGATGACACCATTTTCTAGCCGCGAAGAAAGTCTAGCACTTATCCAAGACGCGCAAAACATGCCAACATTACCCGACCGTTTTCTAAAAATTCGCGATCTGATTGCGGACCCTCACAGTGATAGTAATGATTTAAATGATATTATCGGAACTGATTTTTCCACCTCATCAACCCTTCTAAAAATAGCGAACTCAACAGCCTATAATCCACACGGAAGAGCACTATCATCCTTACCCCACGCCATTGCCCGCTTGGGCATGTCCACATCTGCAGAAATAGCCATGTCCATGTCTTTATTGGAAAACCTTACATCCACCAAAAGCATAGAGCGCGTGCATGCATTATGGGCGAATGCCTATGCAGTAGCTATGATAGCCAAGTATATGCATCAGCGCCTGAAAGCACCGTTAGAAAACAACATCCCAACAGTATTCATGATGGGTCTGCTGCATGATATTGGACAATTGATTCTAGCTATACGTGTGGACGAAGATTATTTTGACCACGACTTTCATGCCTTGCATGGCGAAAACTTATGCCATGCCGAAACCGAGATGTATGGCATAAATCATGCCGAAGCGGGAGCTGCCATATTAACCTGTTGGAATATGCCCGATGTTCTTATTGCATCCACGCTTAACCATCACCAAACCAGCACCAATTTAGTTTTCAACCTCTGCCAGCTTGCTGAATCATTTATCTATGAACATTGGCCAAATATTCAACATATTGAAGAAGTCCAACAATTGCTTAGCTACTCTCCCGTGGATAAAATTGATATTGCTCTGCGGGCATCACCTGTGTTTCAAAAATATATGCCCAACGCCTAGTGAAGCGCTGATTAAAGGTGGATGTTGTCCATGATGATTCAAAATAATCAATATCAAGGCGGCAAATGCAAGCAATAGCATCGCTATTGATAAATTTGCGAACGCAGAAATTGGTGATTTTGGAGTCATGGGTGATATTCATGCTTTAATCAGCGCGTCCCTAGTCATCATGAAAAAGGTGCGTTTATCATAACAGCCACCTAGAGTTCGCAAAATGAGCCATGTAATGAAAACCTATGCCCGCCTTCCTCTCACGCTTGTGCGCGGTAAAGGCTGCTATGTTTTTGATGACAATGGTAATAAATACCTTGATTTTGTTGCTGGTATTGCAGTGAACACATTGGGGCATGGGCATCCTGCTATGGTGAAAGCGCTGCATGAGCAAACACAGCAAATGTTGCATTGCTCAAACCTTTATCACATCCCCCAACAAGTTGAATTGGCTACAAAATTAGCTGCATTGTCAGGGCTTGACCAAGCTTTTTTCTGCAACTCTGGTGCAGAAGCCAATGAGGCTGCGATTAAGCTTGCACGAAAATTTTTTTACGATGCTGACTCAAATCGGCGCACAGTCATTACAGCAACCAATTCGTTTCATGGTCGTTTGCTTTCAACATTAACCGCAACAGGACAAGACAAAGTAAAAGTTGGTTTTGACCCGCTACCTGCTGGTTTTATACATGTACCACTCAATGATTTGCATGCACTGACCCATGCCATTGATGCAAACACTGCGGCAGTATTGCTAGAGCCATTGCAAGGTGAAGGTGGCGTTAACCTTGCCACAGCCGAATATCTGCAAGGTGTTCGCAAGCTGTGTGATGAACATGGCATCCTGCTCATGCTGGATGAAGTTCAAACAGGTATTGGACGTACGGGTACGATGTTTGCATGTGAACATGCCTCCATTCAACCTGATATTATCACCTTGGCAAAAGGCTTGGGTGGCGGTATGCCTATTGGTGTGATGTTGGCATCAGAAAAAGTTGCAAGCTCCTTTTCTCCAGGCACACATGGCTCCACATTTGGCGGTAACCCGCTATCGTGTACGGCTGCTCTCACTGTATTGAAAACCATTGAGACTGAAGCCCTACTCGATAATGTTAAAACCAGAAGTCAGCAATTGCAGCAGGGTCTAACAGATTTAATCAATCGCTTTGATTGCCTTGTAGCATTACGTGGGCAAGGTCTTTTACTTGGTTTGTTATGCTCATGTGAAGTTGCTCCAATCATCAACTTATGCCGCCAGCATGGTCTGCTGGTATTGCCCGCTGGTACGCATGTTTTGCGTATGTTACCAGCATTAAATATTAGTGAGGCAGAAGTATCCGAAGCACTGATGCAATTAGAAAAAAGTTTAAACGAGTTTTCAACATGAAACATTTCCTAACATTATTAGATCTTGAGCCTTCTGAGCTTGAATCTATTCTCAATCGTGCCTCTGAACTCAAAGCCATGCAAAAAGCAGGTGAAACCCACCACACTTTGGCAGGAAAAACGCTCGGCATGATTTTTGACAAGGCCTCCACTCGCACCCGCATATCATTTGAAGTGGGTATGTATCAATTGGGTGGTCATGCATTATTTTTGCACTCAGGAACCACACAGCTTGGTCGCGGCGAGCCTATTGAAGATTCTGCGCGCGTGCTCTCACGCATGGTTGATGCCGTCATGATTCGCACATTCGATCATGTGATGGTGCAAAAATTTGCCCAGTATGCATCTGTGCCCGTGATCAACGCATTAACCGACCTAACGCACCCATGCCAAGTTCTTGCTGATGTGATGACCTATAAAGAACATCGTGATTCCATTCGTGGAAGAACCGTCGCATGGGTTGGCGATGGCAATAATATGGCGCACTCTTGGATTAATGGTGCGGTGGCATTTGGTTATCATTTAAATCTTGCTTGTCCGAAAGGCTATGCGCCTGATGCTTCTTTATTGCAGGCAGCCCGTAATTTG
>JAUZQR010000135.1 GCA_030950865.1 Mariprofundaceae bacterium
GGTGGTTGATAGGCTGATAGGCTGGTTAGATTGGGAAGGTTGCTTGAGAAATAAAAGTAGCCTATTGTGACGCTAATCACAGATAAAGCCGTCAGGGAGAGTATGATTTTTACTATCATGGATAAGATGCGCATAAAGCCCGAGTCTAGAGGAAAAGATTTAAAACCTGCAAGTAGCACTTGCTTGAAGGGGCTTTCTGAGCGAAATAATCAAGGATTTACGCTGATTGAGATGATGGTGACTGTTGCTATTGGTGCCATTTTGATGTCGATAGCGGTGGGCGCTTGGGGGCAGTTGCGTGAAAATACCCGTGTGGAATCAGCCAAAGAAAATATAGTTAGTGCATTGCAAATGATGCGCTTGCGAGCACTGTCAACGGGCGTGGATCAGGTGGTAACATTTGATTGGACGAATGACTCTGTGAGTTATACAACGAATGCGACGGTAACATCTGTGCTTGCCCCAGTTGATATTCAAGGCTTTAAATGCACTGGCTCGGTGCCGAAGACGGCTGGTACTGATACTTACACATTTTCTTCGCGTGGGCGCGTTACTTTTTCTGATAATGCAGTTCAAAATCTGCGTATCATGAGGGCTGGAGCAGGCAGCGTGTTTACTATTAAAGTGAATGACGTAACAGGGCGCATTGTCACTGTAGTGGGTGGGTCATGTTAGCTTCTAAAATGCAGCAAAAAGGTTTTACGCTTATTGAAGTCATGGTGGCAATGTTGGTGTCTTCTGTAGTTTTGTTGGCATTGGGGCAGATGTTGATAGTTGGGATGCGTTCAAACCAGCAAAGTGAACATCGTATGGATGGGGTGGCGCTGGCTCAATCGGCACTTTCAAATGCTGTAGCGCAAGCTTCGAGTGCTGGATATGCGGGTGGCACAGTAACTTTTTCAAGTATCCCTTCTGGTCAAGCGACGATTACAGTAGTTCCAAACCCGACAGTGGCTGGGCAAGGCACGGATGTGCGCGTTGTTTTCACATGGGATGAACATGGAAGCACCAAAACCATTAACCTATTTAGTCACTTGGTGACACAATGAATAACATGAACTGTAATCTTAAACAGAATGGTAGCGAAGGGTTTTCATTGATTGAACTGCTTGTAACCGTAGTGATTGCAAGGATTATTCTTGGCGGACTGTTATTCAGCTTTAGCAGTCAAAACACAGAATATAAATATCAGAATAAACGTATTGATGCGGTGCAAGATTTAGAGTTTTCTATCAGGTTTATTGCCGATGATTTACGTAGGTCGCTTTTTAGTGCTGCTGTTCAGCCTGTTGAAAATGCTGCCTTTGCTGGCACGGCTGGGACTACGTTATTAACTTTTTGGGCATGGGCACCAGGTGAAACCGATGGTGTGGGTGCTGTAGATGCAACAACAAAAAGGGCACAGCGAAAATATGTATGGAGCAGTGCGAATAAGAGCTTGCGCTATGATCGTATGGTTAATACGAATGTGGCTGGAGCGGTAGTGGCTCGTGGTGATAATACTACAACAGCGGCTGGCGAGATGTTGCCCAACGTAACATTTTTCAAGGTTTTTAAAGATGATGTCGATGTGCCATCACGAGCATCGTTCGCCAATATTCCTGCGCCAATGCCAGCGCTGACGGTTTTGGATTCTGGTGGAAATGCCATTGCTGTTCCTGGTTATACTATCCTGATTGAAATTGAGGTGGTGGCTGGGTATAACAAAGGCGTGCGGCAGGATGCGCGCGGCAATACGACGACAACAAAGCGTGTATGGCGTTATGTGCAGATATATCCACAAGCTGCGGCAAGTTAAAGTGAGTTTTGAGTAAGGAGTTTGTATGAATAATTTAGATAGCATGAGAGAAGCTAAAAAAACGTTTTTGAAAAAAGATCAACAAAATGATCAGGGGTTTGTGCTGGTTACGGTGATTGTACTGCTTGCGATTTTGAGCATTATTGGAACTGTATCTCTATTTAAATCAAACATCGAAATTAAAGTATCTTCTGGGGCTGTTGTTTCAGCACAGGCCGCCGCCGCCGCAGAGGCTGGCTTGGCACATACCTTTGCATATTGGAAATGGGATGACCGTGCAGGTGAAACAACAAGTGGCATAACTGAGCAAACAAAT
>JAUZQR010000136.1 GCA_030950865.1 Mariprofundaceae bacterium
ATTGTTGATTTATTTTCTGGGGCAGGACACTTATCGCTGCCTTTAGCGGCTTTAGGAATGCAAGGATTGGGGGCAGAAGTGAATATTGCCAGTGTGCGTGCTGCCAATGCCAATGCCAAGCGTTTAAAACTATCAGCCACATATCAGCAGGCAGATTTATTTGGTCGTTTTGATGCATCACCATTTGTGGGTGCAGATGTGTTGATTGTTGACCCGCCCCGTAAAGGTGCGAAGAACATTTGTAGTTTGATGAATCGTTTGCTACCTAAAAAAGTAATCCTAGTGCATTGTGATGTAAAATCGAGCGGTCGCGATGCACAAGAAATGAAGAAACAAGGTTATGTTTTACAGGCATTGCGAGCCTTGGATTTATTTCCTTATTCGGGACATGTTGAAAGTATGATTCTATGGACGCGTTAAAATGTTTACGATGGGGATTGCTCTTTTTATTGCTGGTTTTAACAGCTTGCCAGCAACAAGCTGTTGAGCAAGGTGAGTTGCGGATTGGTGTAGCACAACTGCCTATGTCGCTTGACCCACGCTTTGCCACGGATGCAGCATCGCATAAAATTCAAGCCTTGGTGCATCGCGGCTTGATTCGTTTGGATGATGGTTTTATTCCGCGAGCTGACATTGCCGCCTCATGGCAGCACCCCGATGATTTAACATGGATATTTGAGCTAAAAAAAGATGTGTATTTTCATAATGGTACGCATTTACAGGCAAAAGATGTTGCGGCAACTTTACGCGGCGTTCTCAATAAAGATTTGGGCAGTCCATTGCGCGCAGGTTTTGCCGCGATTGAGTCTGTTGAGATTCTATCACCTTATCGCCTACGCTTGCATTTGAATAAAGCTGATAGTTCACTGTTAACGCGATTATCCTTGGGGATTGTGCCAGAAGCTATGGCAAACAAGCCGCATCAAGCGCGCAAAATGATGGGAGCTGGAGTCTTTAAACTACAATCATGGCATGGTAATGATTTATATTTAAAGCGCGTACACGTTTCATCTATATCCAATATAGAGGTATTACATTTTATTCGCGTCAAAGATGCTGTGACACGCTGTTTGAAGTTGGTACGTGGTGAAATTGATTTCACACAGAACGATTTGCCAGCTGACTTATTGCCTTATTTGAAAAAACAAAAGCATTTAATGATTCAAACACGTGCATCGACCACTTTTTCATATATTGGTCTAAATATCCAAGATGCAATGCTTAAAGATGTACATGTTCGTCAAGCATTGGCATTGGCAGTAGATCGCAAGCGTTTAAAAAAAGCCTTGTTCTCCGATTTGCCCGAATTAGCAGAAACGGTATTAACGCCCAACCATTGGGCAACGACATCCTTGCCTGAAACGTTATTCAATCCTCAAAAAGCTGAAAAAATGTTAGATAAGGCAGGTTTTCCACGAGCCAAAGATGGTATTCGTTTCACACTGAACTATCGCACCAGTACTGATCCTGCTCGATTACGCCTAGCCACGGCGATTGCTGATATGTGGCAAAAAATCGGTATAAAAGTATTCATTGAATCACTGGAATGGGGCGGCTTTTATGCGCGTATCAAACGTGGTGATTTTCAGGTGTTCTCATTGTCATGGGTAGGGATTGTTGACCCTGATATTTATCGCTGGATTTTACACTCTGATATGTGGCCGCCAAAAGGTGCCAACCGTGGTCGTTATAGCAATGCTGATGTTGATACATGGTTGGAAAGAGCTTCTGAGAGTGAAAGTATAAAACAGCGTCAATACTTATATGCAAAAGTGCAGAAAAAAATGCAGCAAGACCAAGTATATATAGCATTGTGGTATGAGCCTGTACTGGCGGTGTCATCCAAACGCCTATTAGGTTTTAAACCTAGCAGTGATGGTGGTTTACTAGGGC
>JAUZQR010000137.1 GCA_030950865.1 Mariprofundaceae bacterium
TTCCGATCTCATTCGGCGAAAATTACATATGGTAACCTCAAATGATTATCCTGAACTCGCAGAAAGTGTCATCGCTGGCGATATTCCTGGCTCATCAGCGGGTGGTGAACAGCCTAAATTCACAGCTTACTCTAGTGAACAATCAGCCCACGTTATTGTGAAATTTTCTCCTAAAGGCAACAATCCTGTTGCACGCAGATGGAAAGACATATTGATTACTGAATACCATGCTGCACAAACATTGCTTGAAGTGGAGTTTGCAGCCGCCGAAACAAGGTTAATTGAAAAAGGCGGACGCTTATTTTTAGAATCTCACCGTTTTGATCGAAGTGGACAATATGGTCGAATGTCCATGTTATCGTTGCAAAATATTGATGCCGAATTTACGGGGCTTGGTGAAGGTTGGGTGCCTGTGGTATTGGCTTTGCATAAAAAAGGATTAGTTAGCGCACAACATGTGAAAGAAGTGTTTTTTCTATGGTCCTTTGGTCGTTTTATTAATAATTCAGACATGCACCTTGGAAACTTAAGTTTTGGCATTGATGGTGATGTGTTTAGATTGTTGCCCACGTATGACATGTGCTCTATGGGTTTTGCTCCCAAAGCTGGTGAAGTCCCTTCTTTTCAGTTTTCCTTGCCAAGCTTAGAAAATCTAAATTTTGATAGTGGTGACCTGCTTAACAGTAAAGATCTAGCAGGTGTTTTCTGGAAGAAAGTTGCCTCCGATACGCGAATTTCCTCTGAGTTTAAAGCGTTTTTGACAGATAGTGATCTTCTAACAGGACACGGTGAGAGATAATGAATGATGGGGTGCTTTAACATGAATAGAAATATTGAACTACTTGCGCCTGCTGGAACGATTAAAAATATGCGTTATGCCTTCGCTTATGGTGCTGATGCGGTGTATGCAGGTCAGCCGCGCTATTCATTACGTGTGCGCAACAATGATTTTCAGTTGGAAAATCTAAAAACAGGCATTGATGAAGCCCATGCTTTGGGGCGCAAGTTCTTTGTGGCGAGTAATTTATTGCCACACAATAATAAGTTAAAGCGCTATCTTGAACATATGCAGCCAGTGATTGAGATGAAACCAGATGCATTGATTATGGCTGATCCTGGTTTGATTATGATGGTGCGCGAACGTTGGCCAGAAATCCCTGTACACTTATCGGTGCAAGCCAATACAATGAACTATGCATCTGTGAAATTTTGGCAATCAGTGGGTGTATCACGCATTATTTTATCGCGTGAGATTTCCTTGGACGAGGTGGAAGAAATTCGTCAACAATGCCCTGATATGGAGTTGGAAGTGTTTGTGCATGGGGCATTATGTATTGCTTATTCGGGTCGTTGTTTGCTGTCAGGTTATTTTAATCATCGTGATGCCAATCAGGGTAGTTGCACCAATGCTTGCCGCTGGAAGTATGGTATGCAGGAAGGCAAAGAAGATGTCAGTGGTGATGTGCTTGATGCAACAACCATGCAAGATGTGATGAATCCGCAGCCTTTTTCGGAAGCACTTTCAAGTTGTGGCGGTTTGGAACGTCATCCTGAAGCCGATAAAATATATCTGCTTGAAGAAGAAAATCGTCAGGGCGATTTGATGCCTGTGATGGAAGATGAGCATGGTACTTATATCATGAACTCACGTGATTTAAGGGCGATTGAACATGTGGAACGCTTGGTAAAAATAGGTGTGGACTCACTCAAAATCGAAGGTCGTACCAAATCCCATTATTATGTCGGGCGCACTACGCAATTGTATAAACAAGCAATTAATGATGCTGTGGCAGGCAAAGATTTTGATTGGAGTTTGATGCGTAAACTCGATTCGTTGGCAAATCGTGGTTATACCGATGGTTTTTATCAGCGCAGACATACCGCAGCACATCAAAACTATGAGCAGGGTGCATCATTGCTCTTTAACCAGCGTTTTGTGGGTGAATTGATTGGCTATGATGAAGCTTCGGGTTTGGCAGAGTTTGATGTGAAAAATAAGTTTTCAGTGGGAGATTCGGTTGAACTCATTGACCCGAAAGGCAATCAAACCTTTAATATCTCCAGCATGATTGATGCACGTAAAAATATAGCAACAGATATGGCACCGGGCAGTGGACATCGCGTAAAAATACCCGTGCCATGCACGCCATCAAAAGAAGCCCTCTTGGCGGTGAATGTAGTTGAAAAAACGGATGGGTGATTAATTAAACATATGGCGAAGCTTATAACTTGTGCTTCTGACTAACCCACGCTCTTTGGGTGAGACTTCATAGAGTGTGCTTACACCAACCCCTTTCAGGGTAACATTTTTGGGCTGTCCAATTAAAATATCATCAGAATAGTCGCGGATTTTGGTATGAATTAAACCATAAACAATTTCATCAATGAGTACCTGATTGGTTTTGGCGATACCTTCAATACGCGCGCCCTTATCCATTGCATGACCAATATAATCTTTGGTAACGCCTGGGATTTCTTTTACATAACCGCAGGTGATACCAATGCGGCAATCCATTTTACCAACAATTTTTTTAAGTTTCTTGCGATCAT
>JAUZQR010000138.1 GCA_030950865.1 Mariprofundaceae bacterium
CAGCATCATCGTTAGAAGTGATGGTTCACCCACAAATCAATGCACCTTGGCGAGAAGCTGGGGCTGTAGTTGCAGGTCCTGGGTGGAGCAAAAAACACCATGCAATACTCGTTGATATTTTGGAAAGTGATCGGGTCACAGTGCTTGATGCAGAGGCATTGAACATGTTGACAGAGAGTGAAGCATTGTATGGGCTTGTAAAATCCAGACGTGCATTAACAGTTTTAACACCTCATGCAGGAGAAGCGGCGCGTTTGTTAGAGAAATCATCTGCGGAAATTCAAAAAAACCGCCTTGTTTCTGCTCTGGACTTGGCTGAAAAATATCAAGCATGGGTTGTGCTTAAAGGGGCGCAAACATTGATGGTCTCGCCCCAGAAAGAAGTTTGGCTGAACCCGTTTGGCTCGATTAATCTGGCAACGGCTGGTACGGGGGATGTGCTAGCAGGTATGATTGGGGGCTTACTCGCCGCTGGAAAGAACCCTGATGTGGCTATCCCCGCAGCAGTTGCTTTGCATGGTTTGGCTGGTGAACAAAGCGGCTGGCACCGAGCTGGTGAGTTGGAAGACTTGGTTGCAATTCAGGTTCAGCAGTTCAGATGAACTATTTTAATGTGTTGTGGCTAAAACATGAAAGGCTCGGCAGAATGGCGACATTCGTAGCCAAGCCTTTGATTTAGAAAAGTAAAGCATGGTACCGAGGACTGGAGTCGAACCAGCACGTCCGTGGGGACACTGGCATCTGAAGCCAGCGCGTCTACCAATTCCGCCACCTCGGCAGATGCAATCACACAAGTGCGATATGCCTTACTGCAAGGTCGCGCATCATAAAATGGAGTCAGTCTGTGTCAAGAAATAACCAAGGAAAACGACCTTCTAGAAGCAATCATGGAGGCAAACCATCGGGCAAGCCTAAACACCGTGATTCGCGTGCTGAAACAGCATCTGAACGTGTTGAAAGTCCATGGGCAAAGGCTGAAAAACGCAAAAAAAGTGGCACAGAGCATACATCACGTAGCAAAGCTGGTCGTCGCAAGGCTTATGGGCGTGAGGAAGAAGGTAAATCGCGTGGTGATTCGCGTCCAAAAGGTCGAGCTGAACCTCGTTCTGAACGTAGCCCTATGCGCCGCCATTCATCAGCTAAAGGTGAAGTGGTAAGCGGGATTGTTTCGGCGCACCCTGATGGTTTTGGTTTTGTAGATGTTGTTGGGCGCGAGAAAGGCGTGTTTTTACCCCATGAAGAAATGCGTAGTTTGATGCATGGTGATACCGTGGAAGTGCGTGTGGTATTTAAGCGCGGACGAGAGTCTGGCGAATATGTGCGAACCATCAAAGAAGCTGCGGCGATATTGGTTGGGCAGTTTAATATTGAAAACAGTATTGGTCTGGTGCAACCGCGCTCACGAAAAATTCCACAGGCGATTGTTATCAAACGTGACGATGCCAGTGGTGCGCATAGTGGCGATTGGGTGCGTGTGGAAGTGCAACGTGGCGAAACCCCGTTATGCGGTAAAATTTTGGAAGTCTTGGGTAGTGATTTAACGCCCGAACGCTTGATTGACTTGGTGGTCGCAGAGCAAGGTCTATCGGAGTCATTTCCCGCTGCTGTTGAGCAAGAAGCGGCTGGTTTTTCCGATGAAGTCTTGGAGTCTGATTATAAGGGCCGAATGGATTTAACACACTTGCCATTTGTAACGATTGATGGCGAAGATGCTCGTGACTTTGATGATGCTGTGTGTGTGATTCCGCGTGGTGAAGGTTTTGAAGCATGGGTGGCGATTGCCGATGTGGCGCATTATGTGAAGCCTAAATCAGCATTGGATGAAGAAGCACTGGAGCGTGGGAATTCATTTTATTTTCCAGATCGGGTGATTCCGATGTTGCCTGAAAAGCTTTCCAATGGTCTTTGCTCGCTTAATCCAAAAGTAAAACGTTTGGCAATGGTGGCACGCATGCGTTTTGATGCTAATGGTAAACGTCGTTCATCACGCATGTATGAAGCAGTAATTTATTCACATGCACGTTTAACCTATACGCAAGTTGCCAATTGGCTGGAAGATGGCGACCGCAAGGCTGTTGTAGGTGTGAAAATTCGCCCGATGTTGGAAGATGCGGCGCGTTTGTTTCATGTTTTGGAGCGTTGTCGTGAAATTCGCGGTGCGCTGGACTTGGATTTACCTGAAACACGCCCTGTGCTTAAAGATAATGAAGTGCTGGGTATGGCAGCGCAACCACGCAATATTGCGCATAAACTGATTGAAGAATTGATGCTCGCAGCCAATACAGCCGTGGCGGAATATTTGGAAGGCAAAGAGTGCGCATTGCTTTACCGTGTGCATCCTGCGCCAGAGCGCGAATCAATTGATAAACTCAATGAATTCCTTGCACCATTGGATTTGAATATCAAGCAGCATCCCAAGTACGATGTGCGTCCAAGTTATGTGCAAAGCGTATTGGAAAAATCCGAAGGCAAACCTTACTCACATGTTTTGCACCGTTTGATTTTGCGCTCTATGCAACAAGCAAAATATACCACCAACAATGACGGGCATTTCGGTTTGGCATATAAATCTTACGGGCATTTCACCAGTCCGATTCGCCGTTATGCAGATTTAACAGTACATCGCCGCTTAAAAGCTTTGTTGCAAGGCGAAAATCCAGACAGTGTGCAACCAGCCAAAGAGCTTGAAGCGATTGGTTTGCATGTGTCCGTTCAAGAGCGCAAACAACAACGTGGAGAATGGGACACACAAGCGATGTTGGCGGCGTTGTATCATGGCAAAGATATTGGCAAAAGCATGAAGGCTCGCATTTCAGGCTTGAGTAAACGCCGTGTATTCCTCGAACTGGAAGACTCATTGGCAGAAGCTTCGATGTCTGTGGATGATTTGGGCGGCATGTTTACCCATGATGAAGTGCATCATAGGTTGGTGGCGCGTCATGGTGGGCAGGTGTTGAGTTTGGGTGATGAAGTGACCGTTGAACTGGACTCGACGGATCCCGTACGTGGCATGATTCAGGTTCATTTGCTATAGTCATAGCATGATGAAAAATAAAGATGTATGGCGTATTTTATTGGCAGAGGATGACCTTATTAGTCAGCGCGTTGCGATGAAACGCCTTGAGAAGTCAGGCTTTCAGCCAGAGCTTGCCAAAGATGGTACAGAGGCATGGAACATGTTTCTAAACAATCATTATGACCTTGTTTTGATGGACTTACGCATGCCAGGCATGGACGGTTTATCGCTAGCACGAAAAATTCGTTCTTATGAAGAAAAAACAACAGAGCATTATACACACATTATTGGGCTGAGTGCGCATGCTTTGGAAGATATGCAACAAGAGTGCCTCGATGCGGGCATGGACATGTTCTTAACCAAACCTATTGAGCCTGAAAGCATTATTGCCCATGTGCAACGGATGCTTGAAAAATCTGATGAGGCAAAGCCTATTTAAAGCAGGTTCTGTGTTTCTACTGATGTAGTTTTTGTTGCAATCAACATGGCAATCCTACTTTTATTCTATTCACATAAACCTGCTTGCCCATCATGACACATGAGCCTTATGTAGAGGCTCCTCAAAAAGTCTTGCGCATGACTTTATGCTCATTTGAACCACAGAGAACACAGAGAAACACAGAGTTTTGTGCTATTTTCAGCCATGGAAGTGAGGCTTTAGCCTCGCCCCTCTAAAACCAAGTGCAGGGGCTTGGCTTGATTTCTGGCAAAACCCTTGCACTTAGCATGATATATAAAGTTAATTTCATCTTTTATATTAAATAGTTGTGACCTTTTGAGTTTAATCTATGTATGAGTACGTTTTGAGTAAGCTCTAGCTTAGTTCTTGCCAGAACTACCAAACCCACCTTCGCCACGTTCGGTTTCATTCAAAGTCTCTACACATTGAAAATCGGCTTGCACAAACGGTGCGATAATCATTTGCGCAATGCGGTCACCACGCTGAACAGTAAATGCTTCTTTGCCATGATTAATCAGTATCACACCAATTTCTCCACGATAATCCGCATCAATCGTACCTGGGCTATTTAATACCGTGACACCATGCTTGAGCGCCAAACCAGAGCGAGGTCGAATCTGTGCTTCAAAATTATCTGGTAGTGCCATGGCAAAACCTATTTTAATCAATGCCTTCTCACCCGCTTCAATGATGACATCCTCTGCAATGGCGGCACGTAAATCTGCGCCAGCAGCATGGGTGGTAGCATAAAAAGGTAAATCAATACCTTCACCATGCGGAAGTTTTTGAATTTTAACACAGGTATTTTGACCACTCATGGCTTTAGCTCCATTACTTTTTTGATAATTTCTTGTGAAAATTGCATTTTATTGCATTTTTCTATGCTTTCTTCATTTATCCCATTTTCACGATTGTCAATCCACCAGCCAGAAGCGCTGTCTGAATCCATATTATTCACGTCATTGGCAACAATGGCATCCACACCCTTTCGCTCCAACTTCGCCTTAGCATACTCGATATGTTTTTCACTTTCGGCGGCAAATGCGATGACTTTTTTCGGCCTATGTTCCATGCCTGCAATAGATGCAACAATATCCGTATTGGCAGCAAGTTGAACATTTAACTGCTGTGTATCACCACGTTTAATCTTTTGCTCCGACACCTCAGAAAAACGAAAATCACTCACTGCTGCTGTGCCAATAAACACATCCGCACCTTGAGCTACTTGCACGCAAGCTTGCAACATTTCATCACCCGTTTGCACATCCACACGCTGAACATCACAACCCAAGTTCGGCGTTCCAACACCTGCAATCAGGGTAACACTCGCCCCCATTGCCGAAGCATACTGCGCCAACCTTGCCCCTAATGTTCCCGATGCTCGATTCGTTAATACCCGCACTGCATCCCAAGGCTCAATCGTTGGCCCTGCATTAATCACCCAATGCTGACCTTGCAAGGACTGTGGCAATAACAATGGCAAGATGGCATCCGCGAGTGCTTGTGGTTCTGGCAAACGCCCTATGCCCTGCTCACCACATGCCAAAGCCCCACTTCTAGGGTCAATCACGCTAAAACCATCATCTTTTAATGTGTGCAGATTGCGCTGCGTTGCTGCTGATTCCCACATGGATGAATTCATGGCAGGAGCCAACAATACAGGCGCGTCACACACTTGCATCATGGTGGTGAGTAAATCATCAGCTATGCCATGTGCCAACTTGGCAAGCAGATTACTCGTTGCAGGTGCAATAAGCACAGCATCCGCCCAACGCGCCAATTCAATATGCCCCATCGCACGTTCGGATGTTAAATCAAACAAATCCGTATGCACTGCTTCACCCGTTAAAGCTTCAAAGGTTAGTGGAGTGACAAATTCACAAGCAGATTGTGTCATCACACAACGTACATTCGCCCCTTGTTTGATGAGTAATCGTGCCAATTCTGCCATCCGATATACTGCGATACCGCCGCCGATACCCAGCAGAATATTTTTATCTTGAAACATAGTTAAATCAGCCTTGCAATCCTTTGAGGGTTTCCAATACGCTTGCAACATGCTCTTTCACGCGCACTTTGCGCCATTCATGCGCGACTTTCCCATCAGGGTTAATAATAAAGGTTGAGCGTTCAATGCCCATATATTCTTTGCCATAATTCTTTTTCAAACGCCACACATCAAAAGCCTTGCAGAGCGCTTCTTCAGCGTCTGAAATCAAAGGAAAATTTAGGTCTTGTTTGGCTGTGAAGTTGCCATGCGATTTCAATGAATCACGGCTCACACCAACAATTTTGGCATTTGCCGCACTAAAATCAGCTAACGCATCACGAAATTCACATGACTCTGTGGTGCAGCCAGGCGTGCTGTCTTTGGGATAAAAATACACAATCACCCAATGCCCACGGTAATCCGATAGCTTTAACTCACCTTCTGGAAAAATCGGCAGGGAAATATCGGGGGCATTGTCACCTACATTCAACTGGTAATCGCTCATTGCTTGCTCCTTTGTTAGTCTCGGCGGCAGAAAATAACGTAAAAGGTCATCTTATGCAGCAACAAAAGCTTTCTTTTCAACCCAAATCTGTTTTTTTAGCTGAACCTCGCGGTTTTTGTGCAGGTGTGGATCGTGCCATTGAAATCGTTGAACGTGCGATTAAGGTCTATGGAGCACCTGTTTATGTGCGCCATGAAATTGTGCATAATCGTTATGTCGTTGAAGATTTAAAAGCCAAAGGTGCGGTATTTATTAAGGAAGTTGCCGATGCTCCTGATGGTTCATTGCTTATCTTTTCTGCACATGGTGTGAGCAAGGCAGTGCAAGCATCTGCAAAAACACGCGACTTACGTGTGCTTGATGCAACCTGTCCATTGGTGACCAAGGTACACTTGGAATTACTCCGCCATTATGAACGCGGCGATCAAGTGATTCTCATTGGTCATGCAGGACATCCCGAAGTTGAAGGCACTATGGGGCAAGCACCTGCAGACGCTGTTTTGCTTGTGTCCGAACCTGAAGATGTACCAAGCTTGAATGTAAAAGATGCAAACAAGCTTGCTTTTGTTACACAAACCACACTAAGCGTGGATGATACTGCGGATGTGATTGATGCACTGCGCAAGCATTTTCCCAATATTCAAGGTCCCAAACGTGAAGATATTTGCTATGCCACCAGCAACCGCCAAACAGCGGTGAAAGATTTGGCTGAAAAAAGTGATTTAATTTTGGTGATTGGCTCAAAAAATTCATCCAATAGCAATCGGCTGTGCGAAGTCTCCAAACGCTGTGGAACACCTGCACATCTGATTGATGGCGTGGATGATATTGATGCTTCTTGGCTGCAAGGAAAAGAGCATATCGGCATCACTGCAGGTGCATCTGCTCCCGAAGTGTTGGTACAACAAGTCATTGATTTCCTAAATCAGTCTGGAGCGTCGGTGATTCCCCTCAAAACAGTCGAAGAAAACATTACTTTTAGCCTACCCAGTGCATTGCGCGATTAACGGTACAACAGCGTAAGACTCAACAAAAAAGGCAGGCTGTTGAATATTCAACAGCCTGCCTTTTTAATATCCAAATGCGCTAGTGCATATTAAATATGCGTGCGTTCTTCCTGCTCTTGTTCCGTTTTGCAATCAATACATAACGTGGTTACAGGGCGTGCCTGTAGGCGTTTCAAACCAATATCACCACCACAACCTTCACACACACCAAAATCACCATCTTGCAAACGGCTAATGGTCTTCTCAATCTTACGAATCAAGCGGCGTTCACGACCTTTGATACGCAAATCAAAGTTACGTTCCGTCTCAACACTGGCTTGATCAGTTGGATCAGGAAACGCTGTTTGCTCTTCTTTATGCATCGCTTGCATGCTATCGCTTTGCGCGCTTTCAAGTTCATCGCGCCAATCGCACAGTTGTTTCTCAAATGCTTCTACCTGTTTCTTTGTCAGAGCCATCGTTTTGCCTCCATAGCACCTACCGTCAAATGCCAGTAGATTATAGACTATTGCTATTCATAGTGCCATGCTTTTTAGCCATGGTTTCAAAAAGCCGCGAACGTTAACCAAACATGAAGAAAATTCAATCATTTTGGATAAAAAGCTGCTATATAGTCAAACAATCCCAGCCATTCTTACAATAAATCCCGCAAAGCAGTAGACCAAACTTGCGCAAGCACATTGCTCGAAGGCAACACATCGAGACTATCCTGCATATTCACCGTATTTTGACCTAACCCACACGGGTTAATGGCTTTGAAATATGTCATATCCACTGCCATATTCATTGCCATGCCATGATATGCCACGCCTTGTGATATACGAATACCCATCGCAACTATCTTGCCTTTATTCGTCCATACACCCGGCAAACCACAACGCCTTTCTGCCGTTATGCCATAGTCAGATAACACTTGAATCGCTGATTCCTCAAGAAGTTCAATGTATTGCCTAGCCGTGAAGCCACGCTTACGCAAAGAAATGATGGGGTACAACATCACTTGCCCACGCCCATGAAAGGTGGTTTCTCCGCCTCTATCCGTCTCAATAAGCGGGGCAGGTAAAACCACATCCAAACGATTATCAATCGCCCGTTTGCCTGTCGTATAAACAGGCTTATGCTCACATGCCCATATAACTTCATCGGCTTTACCTTCAGCCAGCAAAGCTGCATGCACCTTCATCTTCTGCCACATCACCTCATAAGGCTGCACAGCTAGCCATTCAAAGGCAGGGCTCATGCGAAATGGCAGATGTAATCCAATATATCACTCACTTCAATATCAAAACGGCTATTGGCAGCTACGTTAAAACTCTCACCAGCTTGGCAAGTTTTCCAATCACTTTCACCATGCAAGCGAACACGGCAAGAGCCAGCGAGAATTTCCATAATCTCTGCTGCTTCCGTGCCAAAGTTGTAGCTACCAGCCAGCATAAAGCCAAGTGTTTTAGAATCGCCATCTGCTGTGGTAATGCTACGACTACTTACCTTACCACCATGATAGACATTCGCGGCTTTGGTGATGGTTGCGTTTTGATAGCTCATTTTCTAATCCTTATTTAGACATAGTATTTTCAGAATACGTAGTTCATTCCCGCCGTCATCCCCAAAGGTTTGTATTGGGGAATGACAGTAACTACCCATGTCTCCTTAATACTTCGTCAATGATGCATCCACATCATCAGCCCAACGGATAATGCCGCCTGCAAGATTTTTCACATTCGTATAACCTTTGGATTGCAAAAATTCGACGGCTTGTGCTGAGCGTCCACCCAACTTACAATGTACTACCACATCACAATCCTTAGGGACTTCCAAGTGACGCTCTGCCACATCCCCCAATGGAATTCTTACCGTTCCTTCAATCACGCAAATAGCAATTTCATGCGGCTCACGTACGTCCAAGACATACAAATCTGCATTCGCGTCCATCATATTCTTTAATTCATTCGGGGTAATATCATAATCAGCCAAAACTTCCTCCTGTTCTAATTCTTCTGTGGGCGGCAAGCCGCAAAATTGTTCATACGCCTGCACATCGCCAATCGTAGGGTTCTCACCACAAGCTGGGCAACTTGGATCTTTGCGTAGTTTCACTTCTCTAAAGCGCATGTCCAGCGCATCATAAAGCAACAAGCGACCACTTAAACTTTTACCTGCATCTAAAATAATTTTAACAGCTTCTGTCGCCTGCAATACCCCAATCACACCTGGCAATACGCCCAACACCCCACCTTCTGCGCAAGAAGGAACCAAGCCTGGTGGTGGCGGCTCTGGATACAAACAGCGATAACATGGCCCTTGTTTGTAATTAAATACCGTCGCTTGTCCTTCAAATTGAAAAATCGAGGCGTATACCAGCGGTTTACCCTCCAAAACGCAGGCATCATTGACCAAATAACGGGTTGGAAAATTATCCGTACCATCCACCACAATATCATATTGCGAAACGATTTCACGCACATTAGCGCGGGTAATGCCGTCGCCATGCAGCTCCACATTCAAATATGGATTGATACCCAACAAGGTATCGCGTGCCGATTCAATCTTTGGGCGACCAATATCAGCCGTTGAATGGGCAATTTGGCGTTGTAAATTCGAATCATCCACCACATCAAAATCGACCAAACCCATCGTGCCCACACCTGCGGCAGATAAATACAAAGCAATCGGGCTACCCAGACCGCCCGTTCCCACACATAACACGCGTGCTTGTTTAAGTTTTTCTTGCCCCACCAAACCAACATCGGGCAAAATAATATGGCGATTAAAACGCGCTAATTCTTCTGCGCTTAAAATATCAGACAT
>JAUZQR010000139.1 GCA_030950865.1 Mariprofundaceae bacterium
TATCTGGGCTTTACAGGTACACCCATAGAAAGCACCGACACCAACACCCCTGCTGTTTTTGGCAATTATATTGATGTTTATGATATTGCGCAGGCGGTGGAAGACGGGGCAACGGTGCGTATTTATTATGAAAGCCGTTTAGCTAAAGTCAACTTGAGCGAGGAAGGCAAGCAACTGGTTGAAAAGCTGGATGATGAGTTGGGTCAAGATGATTTAAGCGAAACCCAAAAGGCTAAGGCAAAATGGACGCAGTTAGAAGCGTTAATCGGCAGTGAAAATCGGATCAAAAATATTGCCCAAGATATTGTCAGTCATTTCGAGCAACGTCAGGAGGTATTTGATGGTAAGAGTATGATTGTTTCAATGAGTCGCCGTATTGCTGCTGAACTCTATGCACAAATCATCAAAATCAAACCTGAGTGGCATTCCGATGATCTGGATAAAGGCGTGATTAAGGTGGTGATGACTTCTAGCTCATCTGATGGCGCAGAAATAAATAAGCACCATACGACCAAAACCCAAAGAAAGACCTTGGCGGACAGAATGAAGCATCCTGATGATCCGCTTAAACTGGTGATTGTGCGGGATATGTGGCTAACAGGCTTTGATGCCCCCAGTTTGCATACCTTGTATATTGATAAACCGATGAAGGGGCATAATCTGATGCAGGCGATTGCGCGGGTGAATCGTGTTTATAAAGATAAGCCAGGTGGCTTGATTGTTGATTATTTGGGGATTGCCTCTGATCTTAAAAAAGCCCTGTCTTTTTATTCGGATGCGGGTGGTAAAGGTGACCCTACTATACTGCAAGAGCAAGCCGTTGAGTTGATGTTAGAAAAGCTGGAAGTCGTTTCTCAGCTCTTCTCTAATGATGGTGGGGGTTTTGCTTACGAGGAGTATTTTGCCGCCGATACCGCCCAAAAGCTGTCACTTATTTTAGCAGCTGAAGATCATATTCTAGGCTTGGAAGATGGTAAAAAACGCTTTATCAATGAAGTGACTGCCCTATCTAAAGCCTTTGCTATTGCCATACCCCATGAACAGGCGATGGATGTTAAAGAAGAAGTTGCCTTTTTTCAGGCGGTAAAATCTCGTTTGGTCAAGTTTGATGCGACGAGTTCAGGGCGCAGTGATGAAGCCAATTTTGAAACAAGCGAAACCACCATTCGCCAAGTGATTGATCAAGCCTTGGTTTCTGAACAGGTCATTGATGTTTTTGATGCCGCAGGCATCAAGAAACCTGATGTTTCCATTCTATCAGAAGACTTCTTGCTGGAACTGAAAGGCATGGAGCATAAGAATGTTGCCTTGGAGGTGTTGAAGAAGTTACTTAACGATGAATTGAAATCTCGATCAAGAAAAAATCTGGTCAAAAGTAAATCGCTAATGGAAATGCTAGGTAGTGCGATTAAAAAATATCACAACAAGGTGCTAACCGCCGCTGAAGTCATGGATGAACTCATTAAGTTGAGTCAAGACATTATAAGTATGGACAATGAAGCCAGTGAGCTGGGTTTAACCGATTTTGAATACGCCTTTTATACCGCAGTTGCCGATAATAAAAGTGCTAAAGAGCTGATGCAGCACGATAAATTAAGAGAATTGGCGGTTGTACTCACGCAGCGAGTTAAACAAAATGCTTCAATTGACTGGACAATAAAAGAAAGTGTACGCGCCAAATTAAAAGTGATCATCAAACGAACACTCAGACAATATGGCTATCCACCCGATATGCAAAAACTGGCTACGGAAACGGTATTAAAACAAGCTGAACTTATTGCAAATGAGATCACAGTTGAAGCATAGAAGGGCTAACAAACGCATGCACTCGGACAACACAAGCTGCGCCGTTCGTACCTCGCTCTGCAACTTTATTTTACCAGTGATGCGAGGCGTTAGCACCTATCAATCCAACTTGAAAAATATATAATTATGGTATATATTTTATATCATGAATAATTTTGAATTTGATGATAAAAAGAGTGCTTCAAATTTAAGTAAGCATGATATTGATTTTGTGT
>JAUZQR010000014.1 GCA_030950865.1 Mariprofundaceae bacterium
GACATATCACTACTCAAAGCCACCACTGCCGCAGGAATGACCAGTAAATTCAGCAGTGGAACCAGCAACATTAACATCGCCAAACCACCAAAACCCAACCAAAAGAAACGACGTTCATTGATTGCTTCTTTACGCTGTGAAAAATCCATTGCTTTACGCGATGCTGTTGTGTCCATCAGCTCAAAACATAAAAAACGCACACCTGCATAAGTCCAAATAAGCGTACCCAACACTTGTCCCACCACAGGAACCCAAAAGACAGCCAATGCCACACAGCCCCATGCCAGCAATGCCAATAAAGGTCGCAATGAATTCGTTAAACTCACCAAACATTGTTGCCACCATGCCGATGCACTCTCTTCGCTAACATGCCCTCGCAAACTTTCAACTCGCACAGCCAATACATCCAACCAGGGTGCAATCGCCGCAGAACCAAGCACTGTGAAACTCAATATACCACTTAATGCCGCCAGCAATATCGCCAACACCCAAACTAACCAAGATAATAATGCCCAATACCAAGCATCACCATCGGGCAGCCATAAATGTGCGACATAATCTGCCAATGAAAACACCGCCACCATCAATACAATCATCAATACGGCTAGCAGCCCAAGCATACGCCATAATACAGCCCGCAATGACGCTGTTGCCAACATCAAACGCAAACCCGCCAATAATTTCAAAGCACCTTGTAGCATACTCACCCCTAATATTTATCTCAACCGCAGCGTACTCAAAGAGTCCAAATATGCAAAAACATAAAAGCAAACTTGACGCTCATCACATCCCTAGCAAGATGCCACCATGAATTCACCTATATTGTCCATTGCTCCTGAAATACTTTCCAACATGCTAAATGCCATGGTGCCCGCTAATGCTGATGATGCTGATCTATATCTACAACACAGTATTTCTGAGTCCTTGTCGCTTGAGGAGGGACGCGTCAAACACGTATCTGCCAGCACCGCGCAAGGCATTGGTGCAAGAGTGATTAAAGGCGAGGTGTCGGGGCATGCTTATACAGATCGTTTTGAAACATCGGCTTTAATGGATGCTGCCAAAGCTGCGCGTGCTATTGCTGCCAATGACAACATCAGAGAACCACTGGCTGTACGCCCTTTGCCTTCACCCCATAGCCTTTACGCAAATGAAAGCCCTATGCAACACGTCGATTTAGCGCAACGAAAAGCTTTGTTAGAGCATATTGATGCCTTGGCTCGCAGCATTGACCCACGTGTGCAACAAGTCTTTGCCAATGTGTCGGCATCGTTTTCTCAAATTCATATTATCCGCATGGATGGCGCGCATTTATCTGATGACCGTCCACTCATTCGCCTGAATGTCTCGGTGGTTGTGGAAGAAAATGGCAAACGTGAAACAGGTGGTGCAGGTGGTGGTGGACGTTTTGATTTAACACGTTTGATTGATACCAATGAAGCTGAACGTTTAACCCGTGAAGCAGTGCGCATCGCAATTTTGAATTTGGATGCAAAAGCTGCTCCTGCTGGAACGATGCCTGTTGTGCTTGGCTCTGGCTGGCCTGGTATCTTGTTGCATGAAGCTATTGGTCATGGTTTGGAAGGCGATTTTAACCGCAAAGGCTCATCGGTATTCGCAGGCAAACTGGGACAACGTGTGGCAGCCAAAGGCGTAACGGTGAT
>JAUZQR010000140.1 GCA_030950865.1 Mariprofundaceae bacterium
AGGCCCCAAATAAGCAATGGTCATTGGATGTTCCAAAGCCAAACATGCACCAATGATACCACGATAAATGCCATGAATAGCTTCATCAGGAATCTTTGCGGCATGCGATGCTGACGCAGCCTCACCATTGCGTTTCAATAAACGGCGAATAATGCTCGCCTCACGACTCGGCACGTAAAATGGCGCATCAGGTTGCGATACTTTGCGCTCCCCTACTGCCGAAGCCAAAGCTGCTCTTTTATGAATCAGACTAAGCACCTCATCATCCACCACGTCAATGGCGGTACGCAACTCATCAAGGTTCATGTTTTCAATTGATTTTCCCATAGCGTTGCAGCCTAGCAGCAGCAAGTTACGGTTTCCATCACCTTTCAAAAAAACAACTTTTTTAAACCTCTCTTCGTAATCGCTACTTGAATCCGCATCCTTTTACAGCTTCTTTCAGCAGCACTAATTTTTTCATTCTCTTTTAATAGAATAGACCCTTGTTATATTGATGTATATAGCAATAGTTGTAAAATACATCTATATCAGCTAAACTTCGTCCATTATGAAGCAAGTAGTAAATGGAGAGGCTATGAACTTTCAACTAGACAAGGCAATTGGCATGCATGTAAATCGAACTGCCTTTTTGATGACAGAAGAAATTGCCAAACGGTTTTCCGCTCACGGCTATCAATTATCAGCGCAAGATTTCGGCATCCTATTCCGCCTGTCACAACAACCCACCATGACACAGGTAGATATTGCGGCATTAATGATGCGTGATAAAACTACCATCACTCGGCGCATTGATAGCTTGGTAAAAAAGCAACTTGTCGAGCGTAATCCCGACCCAAATGATCGCCGCTATTACCGTATCAGCCTAACCCCTTCAGGCAAACAGGCACTGAAGCTTCTTGCACCCATGGTTAGCGGCTTTCAGCAAGCATTACTTCGCGATATACCCGATGCAGAAAAAGAAATTACAATCAACACATTAAAACATATAACAGAGCGATTAATTCAATATAAAACAACAGGAAACTCATCATGAAAACAACAACACCCCACTGGATTGCTATTGGTATTTTAAGCGTGATTTTGGTTGCTATTGGCTTTAAGTTTATTGTCCTCGGCAGCACCGCCCAAGGAGATGATGGTCGCACAGCCGTATTATTAGAGCCTGCTGAAAGACAGGCTGTATTAGGTGAAATGCGCGTATTATTAGAAACCACACAAGAAATTGTAGAGGCGCTCGCCAACGATGATTTGACCAGTGTTGAAAGCTCTGCACGTAGTGTTGGTAGCGCAGCAATAACAACCATGGATTTTACTTTACGCGCCAAGCTGCCACTGGCATTCAAAAAACTCGGTTTTGGCACTCATTATGCATTTGATGATATTGCCGATATGGCTAAAGCTGGCAAACCGAGTAAAGATATTCAGTTAAAACTCGCCGACACCATGAATAACTGTATTGCTTGCCATGCAAGCTATCAATTGCCAAGCAAGCCTATTGTAAGGAGGTAGTCGCTATTGGCTCAATGAGTATGCCCTACATGGATAGTTTGCTAGTAGAATTTCTTATGACATAATATTAAAGAAAACTTGGAGTCTTTATGAA
>JAUZQR010000141.1 GCA_030950865.1 Mariprofundaceae bacterium
TGCCAAAAATAAATTCAATAAAAAACATCACAGCGTTAATGACAAACAACAATACCAAAGTTTTCCGCTGCTCTTTATGCTCTATTTCAATATGGCAATCACATCCGCCCATACTTAATTACAGTGATAGTTTACTAAATACATACAACTACCCTCCATCGTATTTCTTTGAGTTTAATCCGCGAAACACTTTAATCATAACACCGTAACTCAGGCTGTAAGGTCGCGTGTTCTATATTTTGTTGTTTTAGTATTTCGAGTAATAATGGCAATAAAGCTGCCCATTGCTCCTTATTATCCACCTGAATATGCGCAGACATTGCCAACTTTCCAATCGGCAACCGCCACAAATGAATATGATGGATGCCCACAACACCTTCCATGGATTGCAAAGCTTGTACCACCTTATCGCAATCCAATTCTTTTGGCACAGCTTCCATCAATTCCAACGTTGTTTCACGCACCAATCGCCAGCCGCCCCATGCCAAAATAGCTGCCACCAAAAAGGATAACAGTGGATCAATAAGCATCCAGCCCGTTAATAAAATCACAGCACCAGCAATGATTGCCGCAACTGAACCGAACGCATCACCCAATACATGCCAATAAACAGCCCGTGTATTTATATCATGGCTACCATGCAACCAGCGCATAATAATAAGGTTAATCAACAAGCCGATAGCAGCAATCCATAGCACAAGCATGCCTTGCACCACGGGCGGATTGGATAAACGTCCAACCGCTTCCCATATAATCCAAGCACTTAAAAACCATAATGCCATGCCATTAAATTGCGCAGCCAATACTTTGGCTCGACCATAACCATAGGTCATTTGTGCATGCGCAGGGCGCGCAGCAATGGCTCTAGCTAACATCGCCAAAGCCAGTGCCGCAACATCCGACATCATGTGTCCAGCATCTGCCAACAATGCCAGCGAATTTGCCATCAGCCCGCCGACCAACTCCACCAACGCGAATACTGCCGTTAACCAAAAGGCAGCGTTCAGTGAATGGTGATGGTCAGCGTGGCTCATAAATAAACCCTAGCATTATTTTACGATTTCCTCTTTATTTATTCTTGCTAAAACGTCCATACAGACATGGCAAAACAAATAGCGTTAATAAAGTCGAAGACACAAGCCCCCCCACAACCACAGTTGCCAAAGGCTTCTGAATCTCTGAACCAATACCCGTTGCTAACAATAAAGGTACAAGCCCCAAACCCGCAATCATGGCAGTCATCAACACAGGTCTTAAACGGCTCTCAGCACCATTGCAAATCGCCTC
>JAUZQR010000142.1 GCA_030950865.1 Mariprofundaceae bacterium
CCCTAATTACAATCAAATGTCAAAAGTATAATTAGTACCCACTCAAATTTCAAAAGAGCCAAAAAAATGGTTGAAATACACGTTGCACATCACTCTCACTCATGCCTACGCCACTATCTCGAACAACCAATACATCCACGCCTGAACGCTTTTCTGTATGCAATGAAATATGACCCCCCACTGGCGTAAAATACAAAGCGTTATCGAGCAACGCTGTTACAATGCGTTCCAATGCCAAAGGGTCTGCCCAAATAGTAGATAATTCACGTGCTGTAATGCTGATACCTTTATCTTCCAATATCCCCTTCTGACGCTCTAACACTCGCTCAACCCATTCCGACAACTGGATATGTTCAGGCTCTAAATCGTCAAACATGCAATGATAGATGTCATTGGCTCCAGAAACCAAACCATTCATATGCGTAATCACATCAGCCATCATTTCCAAGCTCTCTGGCAAATCCTCTTGAACCGCCTGACAAATAGCCGCCGAATCATTGTTAGCATCACCCAAAGACATCTGAATATCGCTTAATAATGCATTCATATTAATCAATGGATTACGTAAATCATGCGAAAAGACATACATCAACTGTGCCATATCCTGTTTGGATATAGAAAAAGTATCTGCCTGTTTTTTATTCTTTTTCACATTCATGAAATAACGCACCCCTTCTAACAAATTTACACACCAAGATGTTATAGAGTTTAATCGCTATAAGGTATTTTTCATATAGCATAAATATGCTACACCCAGATAATATTGATATCCGTTAAAATTTTAATACATTATCATATAATCGATAATCATTGTTATCGGCATCAGATAGTGCTTTCGCAATTAAAGCCCTCGCTTTGGGCTGCAAATCATCTGTTAATAAACTTTGATACACACCTTTATAAAAATAATCTGGAATCACATCAACATAAAAGCGCACAGAGCCCGTCTTCTTATCTAGGTCATCCGCAACAAAGATACGTGATTCGCCTGGCATTAAGCGGGTATCCTGTTTTTCTTCCCAGCCATCATCATAGGCAACCTCACGTATGATAACCCACTGCCAATGTTGTAATACATTGCCTTGTGCATCCAAAGACTCTGCTTTTACCAATACCTTCGGTGTCACATAGGTTGGAAATGCATGCCCTATATTGACTGATGTCATGGTAAACGTTGCTAAATTACCTTTTTTTTCAAGATTAAACTTCAAACCGCTGCGCACCATATTCACATCATGAATACCCTTAAATGCATGTTTTCTATCAGGCATATGACATGTTTGGCACTGAACGCCTTGACGCGCAAAACGACTTTGTTGCCATTCAAAAACAGTATTCTCTAATGGCTTTCCATTAATCGCATATGATTGTGGGAATTGATGACATGAAGCACAGAATTCTGATTTTTCAAAATCCTTTGTCGCAATAAAGCCGTTATGCGCAGCACCATCCAAATGCCCGACAGCATTACTGTCACGTCGCGGTGGCCCAAAGCGCTGCCCTTGCCGAATATGGCAGACTGCGCATGTCACACCCGCATGTCGCAGAGGAAGTTTTGTCTGCTTGGCATCCAAATCTGCGTCCCTAGAGAATCCTTCAGGGTTTTCTAACAGTGTGGAAAGTGTTGCATTCATATCATCAGCATTGCGGTATAACTGCTCTTCTAACGGCGCATGGCATACAAGACACTCATTACCTGCTCCATGCCCCACACCTGGAAACTGTCCCACTAAACCAGGTGAATAGGCATGGGCATGTTTACTATCACGCCAAGCATTAAATTGCTCTTGATGACACTGGGCACACGCTTCTGGTCGCATATTATTTTCAAGCCCTGCATGAGCCTTTCCTGCTGCTTGCGGTGCATCCCAATAATCTAATGGAAAAGATTCTTTCAATGATAAGGATTCTTTCAAAGGCGAAGGTTCATCCAAAGATGCAGCAGCAAGTCCTAATCCCATAAGAACTAAAATAATCGGCACCCACCATGCTTTGTTCATATTCACCTCATAAAAAAAGGCAGCCGATATACACATACCGACCACCCATTGAATCGTTGTTTATAATACTAGCTATTATTTACGGTGTTCACGTATATATTTCATACGATACGCACGGTAATAAGCAGCCATGGCAGTCAATTCTTTCGAATTTTTTTCCAATTGTTTGCCTTTCATTGGGTTTGTCAGGCAATAATTAATCATTTGATCCAAAGTTACCACATCACCTACCATTTTAACATAGTGGGGGAAATTTTGATTTCTTTCCAAGTTTAATAAGTCAAAATCAGCATGACATGATAAACATGCTACGCCAGCGGTACCCATACCTTCGTCATCACTCCACATTTTTTTACCTAAATTTACAGCTTCTTGAAATGAATCGAATGCATGTGGGCGAATAGGTGTATTCGCATCCGCAGAACAAGGATTCATAGAGCATGGGTTTGCCCCCATACTACAAGGGTTAGCTTTCATACCACATGGATTACATGGGTTTACCATTTTTTTCATGCCACATGGATTACACGGATTCATCTTTTTCATATGTTTCATAGCACATGGATTGGCTTTCATGCCGCATGGGTTGCACGGGTTCATCTTCTTCATATGCTTCATGGCACATGGGTTACACGGGTTCACATGCTTCATAGCACATGGATTGGCTTTCATAGCACATGGATTACACGGGTTCGCAGCTTCTGCGACTCCCTGCATGGCAAATATTGCCAAAAATGAGAATACTAAAGTTAAATAACGCATCACTACCTACCTTACCACATAGAAACATGCTTCATAGAGCATGGGTTACATGGGTTCATTTTTTTCATACTACAAGGGTTATGCTTTTTCATATGCTTCATAGCACATGGGTTGCATGG
>JAUZQR010000143.1 GCA_030950865.1 Mariprofundaceae bacterium
TCAGGTACAATATTGCGAATAAAGGCAACATCATCGCTAGGCAAACACCCTTCTAACAAACCTTGATGCCACCAATCCACCATACGCGATTTATCACCCAATAAGGCATAACTACGCGGATGTGGATTTAAAGCCACCTGCCCTGCCATCAATGCTGTGCGAATATGTGCAAGCTCAGCCGTATCAAGGTAAAAATCAGTATGACGATTATAAATACCATCCACACGCTGATTCTCTATATACAAGCCATCGGCTTTTAATTGTATATCTTCAGGGCTGACAAGAAAAACAGTGCGTCCAGTTTGGCGTAATAAACCTGCATAATGCTGCATTTCTGGGTACATATACTGTTCGGTTACATCTTCATCCATAATGGCAATGGTTTGCCAAGTATCTGGAAACATGCCTGATATACGGTCTTCCAGTGTACCAACAAGCTCTGCAATCGCGGGCTGTTTCATCCACCGATTAGCACCAATATACAAGCCGCCTGCATTATTGTTAATTTCAATCAAACGAGGCCCATTATCAGTTAAGTGAAAGTCATACCCCATAAGCATGGATGACTCATCAAACATCGCATCTGCTGTGGCTGGAAGCTGGTCTTTTAATGATGTTATATAATGGCTGTTTTGTTTTAATTGAAACATCAAACGGGAAAATTGGAGCATTTTCTCAAATTCATTACGTTCAATTTTCACTTCTTCTAAAGCTGCTAAAGTATTCACGCGCAACAAGCTATCTGAAATCATTCTGTATTGGAAAAGGCTTGTCATATAGCATGCGCATCATGAATAAGACTCTTGAGCAATTGCCATCCTTAAACTTGGAAACGCTAAAAAATATGGTTTCTGATTGGGGGTTTCCAGTATTTCGTGCCAAACAAATCATGGATTGGCGCAATAAAGGTGTTTTAAACCCTGATGATATGCGTAATTTACCACAAGATTTGCGTACTGCACTCAATAACAACCTATGTTGCCAACCAGTCAAGCTTATACAACGCCAATGCTCTGAAGATGGCACACGCAAATACTTATTCTCATTAGCAAGTGGTAAAACTGTTGAAACTGTACTTATTCCAGAGCCTGAACGTGGAACCGTGTGTATATCATCGCAAGTAGGTTGTGTATTGGATTGCCCCTTTTGCCATACTGGCACGCAAAAATTTGAAGCCAATCTTACAGCAGGTGAGATTATCGCTCAGGTATTGGCAGTCAAAGAAGACTTGCGAAACAATCCTCTGCCATCGGACTTGCACGATCAAGTCACACATATTGTATATATGGGCATGGGCGAACCTATGGCAAATGAAGAGGGCTTGCATGATAGCCTGACCATGTTGATGGCTGAAGATGGGCTACATATCTCACGTCGTCGTATTACCGTATCAACATCAGGTTTTACCCCACAAATTGATCGTTTAGGTAAAGTTCACCCCGTTAATTTAGCTATTTCATTGCATTCTGCATTGGATCAAGACCGTGATACGCTCGTGCCAATTAATCGTAAATACCCACTACAAACATTACGCACATGCTTGAATCTTTATCCATTAGCACACCAAAGACACATCACCTTAGAATACCTTATGCTTGATGGTGTTAATGACAGACAAGAAGATTTGAATGCTCTGGCAAAATTTGTAAATCCTGAACGTGAACGTATCAATCTTATTCGTTTTAATCCTTATCCAGGTAGTCCTTATGAAGGTTCTCCCACAGAACACATGAACAAATTCGCACAAGACTTGATTTCTAAAGGCATTCGTGCAACTGTAAGGCGTTCGCGTGGGCAAGATATTATGGCTGCTTGTGGTCAACTTAAATCATCGGCAACTGCGTAGAGGGATAATGGCTTTATGAAGGGAGGCGCAATGACGGTCACAAAACGTACCGGCATTATTGGTGGCAGTGGTTTGTATGCTATGGATGGCATTGAGATACTGGATGAGTTGGATATGGATACACCGTGGGGTAAACCTTCGGCTCCATTGTTATTGGCTCGCTACCACGGTCAAGAAATAGTCTTTTTACCACGTCATGGCACTGCTCACAGCATCCCGCCCCATAAAATAAATTATCGCGCCAATATTTATGCTATGAAACAAGCGAATGTTTCACGCATTGTCTCAGTATCTGCAGTTGGCTCTTTACGCGAAGACATTGCGCCAGGTGATTTTATTTTGGTTGATCAGTTTGTGGATCGAACCATCAATCGTGAAAAAACTTTTTTTGACGGACCTGTTGTAGCACATGTTTCTATGGCTGACCCTATTTGCTCATGTTTGCAGAAGTCTTTGGCAGATGCTTCGAAACAAGCCTGTATTACCACCCATACATCAGGTACATATTTGGTTATGCAAGGTCCGCAATTTTCGACTCGCGCAGAATCAATGTTGTATCGTTCTTGGGGTATGGATGTGATTGGTATGACCAATATGCCTGAAGCCAAGTTAGCACGTGAAGCTGAAATGTGTTATGCGACTATAGCCATGTGTACCGATTATGACTGTTGGCATGAAGAAGAAGATGATGTTTCTGTGTCCTCTCTATTGGAAGTCATGCAAAGTAATGTGCAAAAAGTTCAAAGATTATTGAGTCACTACTTCAAACAATCTGAAAACGCATGTGCATGTAGCTGTCAAACAACATTGAACCACGGTATTTTTGCCGATTTAAGTCAGCAAAATGATGAGGCTTTACGCCCTATTCATGCGCTGGTGGAGCGTTTATTATGATTTCTTTTATTCGTCCGAACTGGATTTTATTTATTTGCGCAAGCTTTCTTCTTTCTTGCGCTCATGCTATTCCAGAAAAAAACAATAAAAGTGCTAAATTACATTATCAGATTGGTTTAGACTCACTACAGCGCGGTCAACTTCCCAAAGCATTTGATGAGCTCATGCAATCCAATGCTGCAAACCCTAACCAGCCTGAAACATTGGATGCTCTGGCTTACGCATGGCGTTTGCAGGGTAATATGAAACAATCAGAATCTTTTTATAAACAAGCCCTTGCGGCTGGTGGAACATCTTCAGTTTATACCAATTATGGTGCTTTATTGGTCTCATTACAGCGTAATAAAGAGGCTGAAAAAATGTTGCGCAAAGCCTTAGAGGATCCGCGTTATCGCAAACAGTATATTGCCTTGATTCATTTGGGTGATGCCTTAGCAGGTCAAAATAAGCCTGACGAAGCAATAAAAACCTACCGCAAAGCAGCCATGATGAACCCACGACAGAACCTTTCACAACTTAAAGAGGCAAAGGTCTATGAAAAAACGGAGCGCTTAAATTATGCCCAAGCTTTGTATGAAACTATGCTGCGCAAACAACCCACTCTACGCCCCGCTTTAGAGAGTTTGATAGGCTTGCTTGTAAAACGTTCAGATATTACTGCTGCACGCAAACATTTGGCTAACTATATCGAAAAAGAAAAAAATCCACTCAACCGCGCTTGGGCGAGCGATGAACTTACACGTTTGGGTCGTATGTAATATGACTTCCGAAGACAATAACGCTAACGAACCTGAAACAATTTCCAAAGAAGACATTCTTTTGGAAGTTGGCGAGCTATTGAAAAGTGAGCGGGAAAAGTCTTCTACTTCCATAGATACGGTTGCCAACGCATTAAACCTTAGAAAAATTTACCTCAACGCTCTAGAGGCTGGCGATTGGACAGACATGCCTGGTGAAGTATATGCATTAGGCTTTCTACGCCAATATGCCGATTATTTACATCTCGATTTGAGTCAAAGCATTGAAAAGCTTAAATCAGGGCATTATCACTTAACCAAGCCGCTTACATTCCCTGACCCTCCTATCGCACCCCAAAAATCATGGATGGTCTTTGCAGCATTGGCTTTTATTGCGTTGTTTGTTGGGTTTAATGTGTTTGATCATACACCGCCTGCCCCCCTGCCTTCACAACTGATGCAGGATGCAGCAGTGCATATGCAAAAAGATAAAAATAGTATTGTTATCAATGAAAAAATCGAAGCATCAACAAAAGAAAGCTCCACTGTAACTGCTATAGCTACCACCCTACCAAGCAACAAAGGTAATGCGCTTAAACCGACCATAAAAACCAAAGGTATTGATGCAAAGAAAATATCATCTTATAACTATAAACTAACCGCTGTAACCGCTGATGTTTGGCTACAACTTCACGATAGCAATGAGCCACCAGCTCTGGTTCGAGAAGCCTTGTTAAAAAAAGGTGAAAGCATGCAGGTCACATCTCCAAAGCCATTAAGGCTAACCAGTGGCAATGCACTTTCACTTAAAATTATTCTAAACAAACAGACGATTATCCAAGTAAACCAGTTGGGCGAAAAAGGAAAAGTTTTACATAACTATTTGTTACAAAAAAAAGAACCTTTACCATAATAACCACATGAAAACACACTCTGACCATCATAACTGAATGTCAGATTGAGAAAATCATGATTGTCGCTAGGGTTCCATGCTGGACATGCGGTGTTATTTTAGAATACGCATAAGATATTTGATACATTGTATAAAGTTTTAATGAGGGAAAGGGGAAATTATGACTGCAACTGCTAGTGATCAAGGCGCATTGGACATAGCTCGCCGCAATATGGTGGAGTATCAAATCCGTTGCTGCAAAGTATTAGAGCCTGAATTACTGGATGTGCTAGATAGCATGCCGCGCGAAGATTATGTTCCTCAAGATGTGCGTAGCTTGGCATATATGGAGGGTCATGTACCTATTGCCTGCAACCAAGAAATGTTTAGTCCTCTACAAGAAGCCAGCATTATGCAGCAATTGAACTTGCAAGGTCACGAGCGCGTTTTAGAAATTGGTACAGGCACAGGATATCTAACAACACTTTTGGCAATGCATAGTGCCGAAGTAACCACTTGCGAGTTGCATGCAGAGTTAACTGAAGTTGCGCGCAAAAACTTATCCGATCATGGTATTGAAAATGCGACTGTTATTCGCATCAATGCAATGGATGCTGATGAAGTAAACAATCATGCTTATATTGCTAAGGATTATGATGTTATTGTTATCGGCGCATCTTTAACTGCGATTCCAGAACACCTAACCGCCCTTCTTGCAGAAAATGCACAAATGATTGCTTTTATTGGAAAAAACCCTTTCGTTACTTTGGTTCACAAACAAAAAACTGCTACATCAAACATCGAAACCTCTATGTGTGAAACTCTATTGCAGGATATGCAAGAGCTTCCACAAAAACGCGAGTTTATTTTTTAATCTGTTTTAAGAATTAATGATTGGGTCAGCTTTTTAGCTGGTCTTTTTTTGATGCTTGGAATGCATTAAGATTCAAAAAACCAACGTACCTCAGCCAAATCATCGACAATACGCGCTGGTGGAAGATTATGCGCAACATCTCGTCCATAACGCTTGTGATACAAACGAGAGTCTAAAATCGCCATCACCCCCCTATCCTCATTGGAGCGAATCAAACGACCAACGCCCTGCCGCAATACAGCAATCGCCTCGGGCAGTTGAATATCCATAAAACCATTGCCACCTTTTTTCTCACAGTGCGCAATACGTGCTTGTAATAATGGATCACTCGGTGGCGCAAATGGAATCTTATCGACAATCACCATGGATAGGGTTTCTCCAGGTACATCCACCCCTTCCCAAAAGCTTCGTGTTCCACACAAAATAGAGTGTGTATCTTCTCGAAATTGCTCAAGAATCGCATCGCGGCTACCGCTTTTCCCTTGAATCAATACAGGCCATTGCAAGCGTTTACTCAAACCCTCACCGATATGATTGAGCATATACCACGATGTAAACAATACAAACGCGCGCCCTTGTGATGCCTTTAATAATGTCACCATCTCTTCTAACAATGCATCCTTGCCAGCATCACTGCGAGGCTCAGGTAAATGGCGCGGTAAATAGGTTAAAGCCTGTTGCTCATAATCAAAGGGTGAAACATGAAAGACTTCTTGTGCATCTTCCAGACCCAAACGTTCACGGGCATAATCAAAGCGTCCTGATACCCGTAATGTCGCTGAAAGCAACACAAAAGCGGCAGGTCGTGTCCACAAATTCTCATGCAAAACAGGACCTGTTTCTACAGGAGCCAACACCACCACCACACCATCACCATCACCATCATCACCATCAACATCACCATCACCATCACCATCACCATCACCATCACCATCACCATCACCATCACCATCACCATCACCATCACCATCACCATCACCATCACCATC
>JAUZQR010000144.1 GCA_030950865.1 Mariprofundaceae bacterium
GGTACAGTTTGCTGGTTGATGGTTAACGCACCGTCAGCCATGTGCAATGTGCTATGAAGCATATCACCTTCTTCAAGTAACCAACCTTTTTGTAATAAATTTTCAATATTTGCTTTTTTAGCATTGGAGACCAAAGCCCAAGGGACCTGTATTGTCATATCGGCACGAATATGTTTTTTAATCTTCGTGAAATTCATCATATCCTGCCTATTTAGGCCTGTAATCGTAAAATAAACCTCGCCTTGAATATCACCATCAGGAGTAGTGAGTGAGGCATCATGGATTTTAATTTCAGGTTCTGCAGCCAAAATATCAGGCAATAAACTGAACATGCTAAAACCCATGTTTTTCATCGCTTGCTCTCGTTGTTCTGCTGGCAATGTTGAAATATGTTGTTGTATTTTATCCAGCTTTTCAAACACGCTTAGTGGAATATGGTTCAATATAACCGTGTATTTTCCAGGGCCATATTCAGTGCCATTATTTTGGATTTTTTCAATATGAAGGCTTTGTGAGCTGGATATACGTTGTTGTGTATCGATAGCTGTCTCGCCATTGATATTGATATGTTCCATATGAAGTGTCTTTTGTTTATCGCTGAACGCGATGTTGTCCGTGCTCCAATCCATATCACCAACCCAAATAACACCTTCTTTCTGTGCATTGGTGTGAGATGTGCTTTTGCCAATATTCACCTTGCTATCAGCGCGACTAATTTTCATACCTTGCCAATTCAATGTCGCTTGAAGGTGTTGTACAGGTAGGTCGCTATAACCCTGTAGTTGAAGTGGGTGCATATTGATATGTGTGCCTTGGTCTTTATGGCTAATTTCAGGGATGGAAAGTTGAGAATCCTGTGAACCATCATAATGCAGTTGTGTGAGCAGTGTGATGGTTGGAATTTCTCCCAAAGCCTGAGTGAGCTTATTCTGTATGTTAGCTGGCAATTCAATATCAGTTTTCACATCGGCAAAGCCAAAGGCTAGTGGGCGATTATCTCCCCATAAGACAGGTCCCTGACGCACGCTTTGATGCACCACAATATCAACGTTTTTATCACTAATATCAGGTAAATAAACGGCGAGCTTAGATAATACATCACTATGAAACCAGCCACGTTGAAATGTATTCTCTATGGCATGAATGGTAGGGTTTGAGCGATAGTGTGAGGCTAACTCTTCACTGCGCTGCTGGGTGATAAAGCCGATGCCAAAAGGCACAGCCAATATGGCAATGATACATAGCGATAATACAACTATTTTTTTCATGTTTTATCCTTGTTTGACTCGTCTTGTGGGAAAGCATCCCATGCTCGCCATGCATCCAGCATAGGGAAGTATAACGCAAGACGCAGATTGTGATGCCCCATGGCTTGTAAGGCAAGCGCATAGCGTTGTAGTTGATTTTGATGACGTTGGCATTCTTCATCGAGAAAATGTTCTATATTTCCACCTTCATGGCTGGCAGTTTTGTAATCAATAATCCAACGTATACCATCGTTATCTTCAAAGCTTCTATCTATGATGTAGTGTGATACACGCCCATGTTGTTGATGGGAAATTGCCCATTCACAATGAGTATCACGATGTTGCTTTGAGAGTATCCACCTGCCACGCTCGCTTTTAAGTGTGTTTTCCAAGCCTGTTTGGCAACGTGCAAGCGCAGAGTCCAATATTACTCCTGATAAACCTTCTTGGATAAGTAAACGATGCATAATTTTGCTGTTGTTCTCAGGTTTCCATTGCGCTACGCCAACCTTAGCAATGCGCTCGAACATGGCATGTAATACATTACCCACAGGTGCTGCTTCTAGACCTGCCCAACCAAATTCAGCTTTGCTTTCTTGCTCGGAATCAGTGACTGGATATGATGTTATGGCTTGGGGTATATTTTGCATACGTTGCAAAGACTTTTGCATTATTTCTGTATCATGCTCTAACTTTTCAAGTTGGGTGATTTGTGCGCCAAAACAAGATTCATCTTGTTCAAGAAGGCTATGTAGAAAAGAATTTTTTGTC
>JAUZQR010000145.1 GCA_030950865.1 Mariprofundaceae bacterium
GGTCAATGCCAAGAATTTAATACGGACGTCCATGTCCTTCGGGCTAAAGCCCCGTCATGCGACGTTTAAATCTTCTATCCTGAAGATTTATAATACAAGCCCCTTCGTTGAGTAGTAATACTCCGAAGGGGCTTTTTTTATGGAGTGAAGTTAGATGCATGTGACATGAGGAAATGTGTGTATAGCTTGTTGGCTTGAATGTATTGTGATGTATGGGGTGGTAAATGAATCAAACGTTTATGCAGGAAACCTCGGTGGATGATGGGCCACTGGTGGTATCACATGTTATGCCTGAGGCACAAAGTGTTGCACTGGGTATTTTTGTAGATGTGGGAAGCCGTGATGAGTCTGAAGCACAGGCTGGCATTGCGCATGCTTTGGAGCATATGTTGTTTAAGGGTACAAAATCTTTGGACGTGCATGCATTGTCAGAAAAGCTGGATGTGTTGGGTGGCAATGCCAATGCCTTTACATCGCGAGAACGCACGTGTTTTCACCTGCATATTTTACATGAAGACTGGCAAGAAGGTTTGGGTTTGTTGATGGATATGTTACTTGAGCCTGCTTTGCCTGAAGATGAATGGCAGCGTGAGCGTGAAGTGATTTATTCAGAAATGGCGATGGTAGATGATGTGCCTGATGAATGGGTTTATGACCAGCATATGAAGGCTGTGTTTGCAGGGCAGACAGTGGGCGAACCAACGCTAGGTACGCGAGAAGCATTGGCTGCATTTTCGGCAACTGACCTGAGAGAATATTTGGATTCACATTATCGACCACCACATTTATTGATTGCGGCAGCAGGGCGTATTGAACATGATGCTTTGGTGGATGCGGTGAATAAGCGTACATGGCCATCGGCAAATGGACGTGATAAACGTGTTCAATCCGTACAGAAAATCGGCGTGCAGTATTTGTCACGTGATATGGAGCAAGCACATATTGTTGCAAGTTTCTCGGGCATCAATGCAACATCAAAGCAACGCCCTGAAGCATGGTTGGCAAATCAAATGTTGGGTGGCGGCATGAGTTCGGCATTGTTTCGAGAAATTCGTGAACGTCGCGGTTTGGCTTATAGTGTGGGTTCGCATTTATCGCCATTGAGTGATGTTGGTTTATGGAGTATGAGTTGTGGTACAGCCCCGAACATGTTGGCGGATTGTATTGTAGTATTGAAAAAAACTTTACAAGCTTTTCCAGAGATGATGGATGATGCCATGATTGCTCGTGCCAAGCGGCAAATGGAAGTGCAATTTCGCATGGCAATGGATTCGGTGGAAGGGCATATGCTTTATCTTGGCGCACGCTTGGATGAGGATAAATTGTTATCACAACAGCAATGGGTGGATAAAATTAACCAACTACAAAACAATGAAATTCGAGACTGGGTTATAAATCACCTTGATAGTGATGTGATGTGGACGATTGCAGGCTCAGATGAAGCATTGTCCTCGGCACAAGCTGTGATGTAGGCTTCTGCAATGTTTTTAGCTATTCGAGAAGATATTCGTACTGCCTTTGATAGGGATCCTGCCGCACGTTCAACGTGGGAAGTATTGACTTGCTATCCTGGTTTGCATGCGATTTGGATGTACCGTGTTGCCAATGCAAGCTGGCGGCATGGGTTTGCTTGGCTTGGGCGCTTTATTTCGCATATTGCACGTTGGTGCACAGGTATTGAGATTCATCCTGGCGCAACGATTGGTAAAAACTTCTTTATTGATCATGGTATGGGCATTGTGATTGGTGAAACGACTGAAATTGGTGATGGTGTAACTTTGTATCATGGCGTAACGCTGGGTGGTACAACATGGCAGAAAGAGAAACGTCATCCAACATTGGAAGATGGTGTGATTATTGGTGCTGGAGCCAAAGTTTTGGGTGCAATCACGATTGGTAAGCAGTCGCGTGTGGGTGCTAATTCTGTGGTGTTAAAAGATATTCCAGAGCATTCAACGGTGATTGGTATTCCAGGTATGGTGGTGGGTAAAACTGAGTCATTGATTGAAAATGGGCGCATTAATCTAGATCATCATCAAATGCCTGACCCTGTGGCACAGGTTTTGCGGCACGTTTTAACCTTGATTGATGATGTGAATGCCAAGGTTGATAACATGTATGAGGAATGCAGCGAAAAGGATGAAAGTATCAATAAGGAAATGCGAAAAGAGCATAAGAAGGTACAAGATTTTCTCGATGGTGGAGATGGCATTTAAACCCGGCTTAACAAGCTTAAGTCATAAGAATGTATGCGCTAGAAGTACGACATTCATTTCTTTTCCGTAAAAGTAACGAAACAAAGAAAATGCGCTAACTATCTGCTTGTTTCTCTCACTTAAAGTCATCAAAAGGGGGCGTATTACTGTGCTTTCCTTTTGCTGGCTGACGTTCCTGTGCAGCTAGAATAGGGAGGTCTAACCTTTCCCTTCTTTGTTTTCTAGGTTGTTTATACAGGTTAAAAAAGCATCACCGAAACGCTCTAGTTTGACTTGTCCAACGCCATTAACGGTTAACATTTCCTCGTTGTTGCTGGGTTTGAGTTGTGCCATATGAATCAATGTCGCATCACCGAAAATGATGTAAGGCGGCACATCTAACTCGGTTGCAATTTTCTTACGTAACTCGCGCAGCTTTTCAAATAATACTTCATCATAGGGCTGATTGTTGGGTGTTTTTCTTTTACTTTCGGGTTTAACTTTTTTACGAACACGAGGTTTGGCGAGCTCTATTTTTTGTTCACCGCGCAATAATGGGCGTGCAGATGGGGTTAGTTTGAGTACGGAATAATTGGCAATATCTTGAAATAAAAAACCGTGGTGAATGAGCTGGCGAAAGATAGATGACCATATATATTCCGAATAATCTGCGCCAATACCATAGGTCGAAAGTTGGTCATGGCGGCGGGAACGAATACGTTCATTATCAACACCGCGCAGCACATCAATCACATATTTCATGCCAAAGCTTTGCTTTAAACGGTAAATACAGGATAAGGCTTTTTGAGCATCTTCTGTAGCATCAAAACATTCAGGTGGATTTAGGCAAATATCACAATTGCCGCAATCCTTTTGCATATCTTCAGCAAAATAACGCAGTAATATTCTGCGACGGCAAGACGTTGCTTCAGAAAAGCCAATCATGGCATTGAGTTTATGTAGTTCGATGCGTTTTTGTTGAGTGTGATTACTCTGTTCAATTAAACGCCGTGCCATGACCATATCTTGTGTGCCAGAAAGAAGCAGAGCTTCGGCTGGTAAATTGTCACG
>JAUZQR010000146.1 GCA_030950865.1 Mariprofundaceae bacterium
GCTTTTGTTGCAAGTAAAACAATGTGCTAAAAGTGCATAAGCGTGGGGTTCTTCATCAGGTTTATCCAAACGAGCTGATAACATATCTCCCTGATTATTTTTAAAACTATTTTTTTCAATATTCGACATGCCTAATCACTAAAACCAACGCATCAAGAAGCGTACAATCTTTTTCGTACCCTTAGAAAATAATTTTTCCGTATAAAAACTTCCTGCAATGCGCTTATTTACTTCCGACAACGTCGGGTACGGTGCAATCATGGATGCCATCGCACCAATTTTCATTTTTTGGCTAATCGCCAGTACCCATGGCTGAATCAATTCACCTGCATGCAAGCCAACAATTGTTGTACCTAAGATTCGACCATTTTGTTCAGTGACGACTTTCACCATACCTTCGATACGTCTTTCAGCTTGCGCACGATCATTTTCATCAAACGTCCAACGCAGTACCCGTATACTTTTGCCCGCCTTTTCCGCATCAGCTTCTGTCATGCCCACATGCGATAACTCTGGATCGGTATAGGTCACCCATGGAACAGCCGAATAATCCACTTTAGCTGGTAATTTAAATAGCATATTACGAATCACAATACCAGCCTGATAAGCTGCCATATGCGTAAATTGATACGGGCCTGCCACATCTCCAATGGCAAATATGTGTTTATTGGAGCTTCTCAAGCGCGCATCAACTTCAACACCACGCGGGCTATATTTCACACCTGCTGCTTCCAAATTCAAGCCATTCACATTAGCGCGCCTACCTGTGGCAATGAGTATATGCGAACCCTTCACACATGCCTTTTCAGGATTGTTTTCATCGCCCATTTCACAGTGTGCGCTGATACCTTTATCCGTTTTTTCGATACGTAAATTGCGTCCACCTTCATAAAAGGTCATGCCTTCATCACTCAAGCGATCAATGACAATTTGTGCCAACTCACGATCATCTTTCATCAATAACCGCGCTAGTTCCATCACCGTTACCTTAGCTCCCAAACGGCGATGAGCCTGTGCCATTTCAATACCAATCGGACCACCACCAATCACAATTAAATGATCAATGGCTTCTTTGTTATCAAAAATATTTTCGTTGGTGAAATAATCTGCCCCATCCAAGCCTTCAATCGGTGGTACAAATGCAGATGAACCTGTCGCAAGCACAAAATACTTGGCTTTAACCTGCATATCACCTGCTTGCACTGTCTTTTCATCCACAAACTCCGCAGTAGCCTGAATCACTTTTACACCCAAAGATTCAAACCGTTGCACTGAATCATTCGGTGCAATCGAAGCAATCACATCATGAATATGTTTATGAACCACAGCCCAATCCACCATCGGCTCGTGCGGCTGTATGCCAAAGGCTTTCGATTCGCGCATATTTTGTGCCACATGCCCAGAAGCAAGCATTGCTTTGGATGGTACACAACCTGTATTCAGACAATCGCCGCCCATCGCCGCCTTTTCAATCAACACAACATTTGCACCCATTTGTGATGCGCCAGCGGCAACAGATAAACCACCCGAACCTGCCCCAATCACGCAAATATCCGTTTGGATAATGTTCATAATGTTTCTCCTGATGATTTCTTTGCACTGTCTTTGGTCTTTGCCAAACGTTTATATATAACAGGTACAAGTGCCAATAAACCCAGACCTAAAAATGCGCCCATCATT
>JAUZQR010000147.1 GCA_030950865.1 Mariprofundaceae bacterium
TTAATTAGTAAAAATCAAACTGCATTTTCTAAAGAAAAAGAAGAAGAGGGTGCGCACTAATCATTGTGGGCATTTCCCCAGACTCTTTTGCAGGTTATTCTAAAATTTTAGCTGCAACTTTTAGCCCATCCACAGCCGCCGAGGCAATACCGCCAGCATAACCAGCGCCTTCACCAATAGGGTATAAATTGGTTATGGATGTGGATTGCATAGTCTGATCGCGAACCATACGAATGGGCGAACTGGTGCGTGATTCAACCGCCAATAAATTAGCATCATCACTCACATAACCTTTCATTTTTCTATCAAATGCAATCAAGCCTTCACGTAATGGTTCGGCAAGCCATCTGGGAAATAAATCATGCAAGTCCGCAGCTTCAACACTTGGTTTGAAACGTGTTTGTGCCAGTTTTCCTGTAGCTTTTTTCTGCACAAAATCTGAAATGCGCATGGCAGGTGCAGCATAGGGTGTTTGTGTCATATTAAAACAATCGCGTTCAAGCTCGCGTTGTAAACGAATGCCACACAAGGCATCGTTTCCTAGACCATGTCGCTTAATATCATCAGGCGTAACTTGCACCACGATGCCAGAGTTGGCGAGAGGGCTACGGCGATGGGCATTGCTCATGCCATTAACTGCCATCATGCCTGCTTCGGTGGGTGAAGGCACAATCAGACCGCCTGGGCACATGCAAAAACTATAAATACCACGTTTACCAATATATTGATCGCTGACCTGATGGGTCAGTTTATATTCTGCTGCACCGAGCGATGGGTGTTCGGAGAATTGGCTGAACTGGCACGCGTTGACCCATGCTTGTGCATGTTCAGCACGCACACCCACAGCAAAATCTTTGGCTTCAATCTCGATGCCTTGTTGGTGTAAATTTTCAATGGTATCACGCGCAGAATGACCAATGGCTAGAATGATATGATCACCCATAATTTCTTCGCCATTAGCCAATCGCACACCTGTAGCTGTTTGTTTGTTTTGAAGGATATCATCAACACGGGCATTAAAGCGATAGTCCACACCAAGCTCTAATAGATGCTCTCGCATGCGGCGAATAATACGAACCAACTTATCGGTGCCTAAGTGAGGGTGCGCATCGACAAGGATATTTTTGTCTGCACCAAAGCGCACAAATTCTGCCAACACCCAGCGCACAAAAGGGTGTTTGATGCGGGTGTAAAGTTTGCCATCGGTGTATGTGCCAGCACCGCCTTCTCCAAAACAGACGTTGCTTTCAGGGTTTAACTCACCACGGCTGCGCAAACGTCCAATATCACGCATACGCTTTTCAACAGGCTGACCGCGCTCCAATAATGTTACACGCATGCCTGATTCAGCTAAGGCAAGGGCAGCAAACAAACCAGCAGGACCCGCGCCTATAATAATAGCATGTTGCTCATTTTTACTACCGTTCAAGGCTTCGGGTTTATCTATATCAAGGCTAGATGTTTCAATGATTTTGACTTGTGGTGGAAGCGTTGGTGTTTCACTTGTTTCACATTCAATGCTGCATACAAAATGAACAGCGCTGCGTTTGCGTGCATCAACCGCGCGGCGTACTATTTTCATATCCGTAATGGCACTGCTTGATAACTGCAATAGTTTGGCAATACGTAAGCGTAAATAGGTGTCGGATTCATCAAGTTCGATGGGTATATTGGTGAGGCGAATAAGCATGGGCAACAGCCTACCTTTGAAAGGTTTGAACAGGAACAACGACGCACTTGTGCATGGTTGTTGTATATTTGCTACAATATAAGAAGCGTTAATATTGGGAGTTTGCATGGAACAACATAAACGTGAAATAGTGGTGGTAGCTGGCATTCGAACGCCGTTGGGAAAGATGGGTGGCACATTGGCGGATTTGTCGGCTGTTGATTTGGGTATGCAGACCGTGCGAGAGCTTTTGGTGCGCTCGCGATTAACGCGTGACGACGTTGATGCGGTTATTATTGGCAATGTTATTCAGCCTGTAGAGGCGACCAATATTGCCCGTGTCATTGCTTTGCAAGCAGGTGTGCCACGTGCTGTTCCTGCGCATACGGTGCATCGAAACTGTGCATCGGGCATGCAGGCAATCACTGATGCTGCGGAAAAAATACAGCTTGGTCGTGCTGATGTTATTTTGGCTGGTGGTGTTGAATCCATGACCCATGCACCCTTATTGTTTCATGATCAATTCCGCGAAAAAATGGCAGCATTGCAACGCGCCAGAGACATTCCATCGCGTTTAAAGGCTGTGTGGGGTGTGATGCAAGCGCCTTGGAAACCACGCATTTCATTAATGGAAGGTTTGACTGACCCTGTGGTAAACTTGGGTATGGGGCAGACTGCGGAAGTATTGGCGCGCGAATTTGCTATTTCACGCAAAGAGCAAGATGAATGGTCATTGCAGAGTCATCAACGGGCAGCGGAATCTTGGGATGTAGGTTGGTATAATGAGGAAGTGATGCATGTTTTTTCAGGCTCAAACTATACCCCTGTGCATATGGATGAGGGCATTCGTGGTGAACAAAGCATGAAAGCATTAAAACGTTTGCGCCCTGCATTTGAAAAACCATTGGGCACAGTCACGGCAGGAAACAGCTCACAAATCACCGATGGGGCGGCGATGTTGTTAATCTCACATCGGGAAAAAGCCGAGGCTGAGGGTTGGCCAATTTTAGGGTATATCCATGATTGGGCGTATTCAGGCTGTGATCCAGAGCGTATGGGCATGGGGCCAGTGCATGCGAGTCACCGTGTATTGTCTGCAACTGGTTTGAAGATGTCTGATATGGCAAGGGTAGAAATCAACGAAGCTTTTGCAGCGCAAGTGTTATCCAATCTCAAAGCCATGAACTCCAAACAATTTGCCAAAAAAGCATGGGGTAAGGATGTAGCGATGGGTGCACCCGATGCAGATAAACTTAATGTGCATGGTGGAGCGATTGCGATGGGGCATCCTGTGGGCATGACGGGTGCACGATTGATTTTAACATTATTACGACAGTTGAAACGAGAAACGGGTGGCGGTTTGGGTTTGGCAAGCCTGTGTATCGGTGGTGGGCAAGGTGGTGCGACCCTTGTAGGGAGTGAACCATGGCAGTGAAATCAGTGCTTCAATTAAAACGCCAAAAAGACCGTGCGATTTTATCATTCTCGCGCAATGATAAGCCAGTCAATGTGTTGGATGAATCCTGCATGTTGGCATTGGAAGGTTATTTGGATGAGTTGGAAGCGAGTCCACCCGATGTGTTGGTATTGCAAAGTGAGTTAGTAGGGTGCTTTATCGCAGGGGCAGATATTCATGCCATTGCTGCCGTAGAAGATGCTGAAAAAGGCGCACAATTAGCGCAGCGAGGTCAAGCTGTTTGTCTGCGTATTGAGCAGTTATCCAGTGTCTCGATAGCAGTGGTGCAAGGTGTATGTTTGGGTGGTGGTTTGGAATTGGCAATGGCATGTGATTATATCATTGCCGTTGCTGATGATAAAACCCGTATGGGTTTGCCAGAAATAAAAATTGGTATTCACCCTGGTTTTGGCGGTTGTGTGCGTTTGCCACAGAAAGTGGGGTGGGTAGTTGCCACGCAAATGATTTTAAGTGGTAGCACTGTGGATGCAAGGCGATCCAAACGCATCGGTTTGGCGGATATGTTATGCCATGAAGAACAACTAGAACAAGCTATTGAGCAGCTTGTGACAAAAGGTAAAAAGGTTGTTTTTATCAAACCAAAATGGTTTGCTTTATGGCCTGCACGGCAGATATTTTTTATGCTAGCAGAGCGAAAGTTGCGGGCGCGATTTAAAGATTTAGATATGGAGCAGTCTTATCCTGCATTGATGGGTGCGCTCAATGCGTTGCGTGCTGTTTCAGGGTTATCGGGTGATGCAGCCTATGCTTGGGAAGCAGAATCCATAGGACGTTTGGCAGTCACGCCAACATGTAAACATTTGATTTGTGTGTTCTTTTTGGGAGAGGCGTTAAAACATCAAGATGCAGTAAAAAAAGGCAAGGCATCCGCTGCTAAATTGCAGCATACAGCGGTGTATGGTGCGGGCGTGATGGGCAGTGGCATTGCTTGGGTTGCCGCCAAAGATGGCTCGGTGGATTTGCATGATGTGTCATCAGAAGCTCTGAGTCGAGGTCTTCAATCTGCATCCAAATTTGCCAAACGTGATAGGCAGCACGGAGCCAAACGTTTGCAACGCATTCGCCCAAGTCTGGATAGCAGTGGTTTATCTTCTTCCGATGTGGTGATTGAAGCAATCGTGGAAAAAATAGAGGTGAAAAAATCGCTTTGGGCGGATACTGAGGCGCAAGTGAATCGTCAGGCATTGTTATTAAGCAATACCTCATCATTATCATTAAGTGAGCAGCAGTCCGATTTAAAATATCCAGGGCGTTTGGCTGGCTTACACTTTTTTAATCCTGCACCGAAGATGCCTCTGGTCGAAATAATTGCGGGCAAAAAAACAACCAAAAAAACACTGCAAACGGTGGCTGCACTTGCCGTGCGTTGGGGTAAATTTCCTGTAATTGTGGCAGATCGACCAGGTTTTTTGGTTAATCGTTGTTTGATGCCGTTTATGACAGCGGCATTGCGATTATTGGAGAAGGGGCAATCGGCGCAGCATATTGATGGGGTATTAAAGAATTTCGGTATGCCCATGGGTGCGATTGAATTGGCAGATCGCGTGGGTCTGGATATTTGTTTGCATGTGGGTGAGCATTTAAGTGGAGCACTGGCAGGCAATGGGCAGTTCGCGATGCCTGATTGGTTTGCCAAGATGGTGGCAGACGGACTACTTGGCGAGAAAAGTGGTTCGGGATTTTATAATTATAACAAAGGAAAATGCCAAGGGGTGAATGAAGCCTTGGATTCTTATGTACCATCAGATG
>JAUZQR010000148.1 GCA_030950865.1 Mariprofundaceae bacterium
GCAGGGCAAGGATGTGCTTGAAACACGTCAGCCAGGCGCAACACCTTTGGGTGTAGAGATTCGTGGTTTGTTGTTGTCCGGCAAGTTTGTGCCAGTGCCAGCGTGTGAGTTGTTACTATTTTTGGCAGATAGAGCGCAGCATGTGCAAACAGTTATCAAACCAGCGCTAGAGAGTGGGCAATGGGTATTGTGTGATCGTTATTCAGATTCAACATTGGCTTACCAATTGGCAGCACGTGGTTTGGCAGAACATACAGATTTGAAACCGATGTTGGCATTTGCAGAAGCGGGCTGTGTTCCACAGCAAACATTTTGGTTGGATGTGTCTGCGGACATCGCTTTGAAACGGGTGCGTTCGCGCACTGACATGGGGGCAGAAAGCACACGTTTGGATGAAGAAGCTCTATCTTTTCATGAGCGGGTACATGCGGCATTTTTGGAAATTTCCCAGCAGGATTCTGAACGCATGATGCGTGTGGACGCAGCAGATAATATTGAGGGGATTCAAAAGCAGATTCAAGCTTATCTTGAGGGCTTGTTAGCAGTATGAATAACAATGTATTAGGGCATGATGGCATAACCCAGCGATTTACGAGCCTTATGCAACAAAACAAGCTACCACATGCATGGTTATTGCATGGTTTGCGCGGTGTAGGCAAGGCAATGTTAGCACAATCATTGGTTGGGTCATATTTGTGTGAATCATTGATCGATGCTGGTCGTGGCTGTGGGCAATGTCATGGCTGCCATATGCTCGCTGCTGATTCACACCCTGACTTTATGAAAATGGGCATTGTTTGGGATGAAAAGAAAAAGAAATTTAACCGCGATATAAGTGTGGGACAGGTGCGTGATGCACTATCCTTTTTGTCACTTTCAGGTATGCAAAGCCAGCGACGCGTTTTGCTTTTGGATGATGCAGATGCCATGAATAATCAGGCAGCCAATGCACTATTGAAAGGTTTGGAAGAGCCTACTTCGGGAAGCTTATTATTGATTGTGTGCCATGATCTTACACGTTTACCAGCAACCATTCGCTCACGCTGTATGCTGGAGCATTGCTCACCATTGAATGAGGTTGATATGCAACAAGCACTTGCCAGCATGGCATTGCATGAAAATATCATGCCATTGGCGGCAGAGCTTGCATCGGGTTGCCCCGGGCATATTGCTGTTTTTCAGGATAACGATGTAGCACAAGCATGCTTGCAATGGCATAAACAAGTTGCGGATATATCGCGTGCAGATATTGGGGCTATGAATGATTTTTTGGCAAAAAATATTCAGGTGATTCCGCATCATTTAATTGTCGCTATTTTAATGTTGCCATTGCAAGAAGTATTGCAGAAATTAACAACGTCGTATGCAAAAAAAGAGCAAGTCTTTCAAGCGGCGCAAGCATTATTGACATGGCCAGCGGATGTAATTCGCCATAGTTTGAGACCTGTTCCTGCACTCATTTCACGCATATTGGATATACGATCTGCCTTAAAAGCTTAGTGAAAAGAATGATTTAATCAGAATTTGATTGGCAAGATATATAGGCGCTGATACTGGATAGTGTAGAGACAGTATAGGGCACAAGCATGGTCAGAGCAGACTTTATCCAGTCAATGGTGGTCATCTCTCCAGCAATAATCGTGTCGCCATGATTAATCATCACCAGTATGGGGCCGACAATCAGGGCAAAACGTGTTGCAGTACGGACAACTGTTGGTTGTCGAGCAATTTTCAGTCGTTGTTTCATAGCATGGAGCTTATTCGAGCTTGCCTGATGGTTCGAGCTTTTCCTGTATTTTTGTTAAAAGTTCCTGCACCTGTAGTGGTTTTCGTAAGGTATCACAGTGTTCAATGGAGGCTGCTGCATCCAATTGTGTTTGTTCGCCATAACCAGTTTGGAAAATAATAGGAATATCTGCATCGATATTGCGAATCTTTTTAGCAGCAGCGACTCCGCCCATGATAGGCATCACAACATCCATGATAACAAGCGCAATACTATGTTGATTATCCGTAAAAATACTCACAGCTTCCTGACCATTACTAGCCTGTAAGGTTTTAAAGCCAGATTCTTTAAGAATTTCATCCAGCACATCGCGCAGCGGTTCATCATCATCCACCAATAAAATACTTTGTCCTTTGCCCTGATCAAAGCTTTCATTCGTGCCAATAAGCTGAAGCTCGGAGACTTGATGATTGGGAATATAAATGGATAAGGTTGTGCCTACATGTAGCTCGCTCTCAACCGCAATCAAACCGTGGTGATTTTGAACAGCGCCATAAACCATAGCAAGCCCTAACCCTGTGCCTTCGCCGACAGTTTTTGTGGTGAAAAATGGATCGAATATTTTATTGATATGCTCTTCTGCAATACCATAACCATTATCCTCGCAGCGCAAACACTGCCATTCGCCTTCTTTATGAATACCAGTATAGTTCAATAGCATATCTGGGCTAGGGTCTTCCTGATTCAAGGTAAGCCTTACTTTAGGACCTGAAACATTGTTCACAGCATCTTTGGCATTACTCACCAAGCTAAGAATCACCTGCTGTAATTGGTGCAGATTACCTTGTATATATGACTCTTTTACAGCGGGTGAATAGTCCAGCGTAAATTGAATATTTTCAGGCAAGCTGTTTTCTGCCAATTTGGCGGTTTCTTTTAAAAATGCCAACATATTCATCACGTTCATTTCAGGGCTATCTTGACGTGAAAAGGTTAACATTTGCTGAATCATGCTCGCGCCATGATGCACTGCTTTTTCCATAATTTGAATGCGTGACATGCCCTTTTCATCACCTTGCATTTTTTTGCGCATCAAATAGAGATTACCAAGAATTGTCGCTA
>JAUZQR010000149.1 GCA_030950865.1 Mariprofundaceae bacterium
ACTTCGCGGTCGGACATATTAACACCCGCAGCATTATCAATGGCATCGGTATTGATGTGCCCACCTTCTATGGCATATTCGATACGAGCGCGCTGTGTGAAGCCAAGATTTCCCCCTTCACAAACGACTTGGCAACGTAACTCTTTGGCATCAATGCGCACAGCATTATTGGCAGGGTCACAGACATCGGCATGGCTCTCTTTGCTGGCTTTAACATAGGTGCCAATGCCGCCATTGTAGAGCATCTCAACAGGTGCCATAAGCATGGCTTTAATCAGTGCTTCACCCGATAAATGTGTTGCTTCAACAGCTAAAATTTCACGCACTTCATCGGATAACTCAATGCGTTTACTGGCGCGCTCAAATACACCGCCACCTGTGCTGATAAGTTTTTTATTATAAGCATCCCAACCTTTGACGGCATCAAACAGCCGCTGGCGTTCGTTAAAGGCTTTTTTACTGGGTGTTGGGTCGAGAAATATATGTCTATGATTGAATGCGCCGAGCAGATGAATATTTGGGTTAATAAGCATGCCATTACCAAATACATCACCGCCCATATCGCCAATAGCAATAGTAGATATAACATCCTGATAAGCATTTTTTCCAAGCCCTTGAAAATGCTGAAAAGCACATGTCCATGCACCTTTGGCTGTAATGCCAAATACCTTATGATCATAACCAAATTTCCCGCCACTGGCGAAGGCATCATCAAGCCAAAAGCAAGCCAGCCGCGCTTCATCGTTGGCATCATCGGAAAAACGTGCAGTGCCTTTATCTGCGGCAACCACCAAGTAGGGGTCGTTGCGATCATTATCGACAATATGCATGCCATCAGGTGGAATGCATTCTTGATGAACAAGATTATCGGTAAGATTTAATAAAGCCCGAATAAATTGTTTGTATTGAGCAAGAATAAAATCAGGGTCAAAGAGATTATCCTGACCACGCACCACAAAACCGCCTTTGGCTCCTGTCGGCACAATTTGTCCATTTTTTACCACTTGTGTGCTCATTAACTCCAATACTTCGGTGCGGAAATCAGCATAACGATCGGAGTGCCTAATGCCACCGCGTGAAACAGGACCGCCACGTAAATGCGCACCTTCAACATACACACCATGTACAAATATTTCACGATATGGGCGTGGATGTGGCGCAAAATCTAATTTTTGAGGGTTAATCTTGATTGCCAGTGGTTCACCAGCTTCTCGCACATAAGCATTGGTGCGTAAGCTGGCATCAATCAATGCTGATAAGGCGCGCAACCATCGGTCATCAGTCAAGTTGGCAACATCGCTCATTGCCTTATCGAAATTAGCCTTGGATTGTGCTTGGTAACTAAAAGGCATGGCTGGGCGATGAGTAGCTTCAAACATATGATACAGTGTTGCTGCAGCTTTGGGCTGGCTTTTTAGCATACGTGATAATGGTGTTGGTGCAGCTTCGGGAATAAGTTGGATAAGATGGTTGCGTAAGGTGATGAGTACAGCAATATGCTCAATATCCAGACCTGCGGAAATCAATAAAGCATTGATAGAATCATGATCGGCTTGATGATTTAGAACCTGTGTCAGTGCATGTTGTAAACGAGGAATGCCTTCAGGCTGCAGTTTGTCGGGAATTTGACAGCAAATGCAGCTGATATGAATGGCTTGTTCACCTTTTCCAAATCTCACAGCGGATTCTTGCATTGCAACCAAAGCAAAGGCTTGAATTTTATCAATAATTTCACCAAGTGGTTTAGCATGCTCTGAAAGCACCTGAATTTTCAAATGCTCTACAGACAAGTCGATTTGCACCATGGTTTGCTGATGTTGGGAAATATGTTCACGTATTTGGTAATGGCGCAGGAATTGTTCGGGTAGGAATAGCTCCTGATACAGTGGAGGAAGCTGTTCTAATTCGTGCAATGCGCTGGGTATGTCCAAGCGTTCAGCCTGATTGAGAATGGTCTGGCGAGCGCGATCTTTCCAAAACACAATGCATGATTGAATATGTTTTTTGATTTGGTGAGCTGTGGGATAGTCGTCATCACTTTGAATCGCCATGATGATGATGCGATAAGGGCCAACACCAAAACTATCTTGGTTGTGAATGCTGATATTCAGTTCTGCAATGTGTTTGGCAATATTGGACATAACATTCGGACCATAGCGCAAGCTGTGCATAGCAATGAATAAATATTTAATATCACCGTGTTTTGGTGATAAGTGGCTAACCACCATGTGCGTTGGTACGGTTAAATCAACGACTTGTCTTAGTGGTGAAAACCATAATTCTGGTTCGATGGATGCCAAGAGACTTTTGGGTATGCGGTCAAATAGCGTACGTATCTCACGGCGATAAAAGGCTGAGTGTTGAAGTAAGTTTATGTTACTAAGTTTTTGCCACTGTGGGCTTAAAAATGGAACTTGGCTGGCATTGGTATGTCGTGCGCTGCGTGAGAAGTGACCAAGAATAATGGCATATTCAAGCTCGTTTGAAGCATTTTCCCAGCAAACACGCACGATGTCGACACGGGCAGCACTGTACAAGTGATGCTGGCTACTTTTTAGGTGAATCCATGTCATACCTGTTTGTTCGGGAGCAGGTAGGGCTTGAATGTCTTGATGTAAGGCGGGCGTGATTTGTGCAAAGGTGTGTAAATCACACATCAGCCCTAGCCGTTTTTTTCCGCTCGAAGCATTGAAAAACTGCATGCCGAAAAGCAAATAGCGACCTTCATTCATCCATGTTAATAATTCAGCATCTTGCGGTGCATCCTCTTCAATATACTGTGTTATCTCTCGAATATGTTGGGTCATGGTCTGAAAATCTGCAACAGAGAGCTCAACGGAACGTAAAACGGCAAGAATGTCATGTGTTAGTTGTTTGCTATCATGAATTAGCGTTGCTGATATATGTAATGCGATAAACATAAAGTTTTGCTCGGCATGGTGATCGGGCTGACGCAATTGAATATCGCAGACCTGTTCATCACATTGCATCGCTGCAACCATGGTTTGTTGACCGATGGGCTGAATATTTTTGCGCAACAAATAACCTTTAATAGCATCAAGGTAAAATGCCTGATCGGGGCAACGGATAAGAATCAAGTGCCGATGCATAGCACCATGGCTTATAGTCTTAGCAATAAGTGCAGTACGTTTTTTACCAAATTCAAATGATGGGTGCGGCAGTAGTCGCATGGTGAGGTGAATAAGTGCGGCTTGTAAGCGTTGAGGAGGAGTCTCTAAGCCATGTTGAACTCTGGCTTCTTCTAATAAAGAAAGTAACTGTCGTCTTAGTATCCGCATTCAGCATCCTCCGTAACTTACAGAAGCAACGATAAATTCTAACTGATAAGAAGTCTCTGTTTATTTATCAATGCTTACACTCGC
>JAUZQR010000015.1 GCA_030950865.1 Mariprofundaceae bacterium
AATCTTCTTTCGGTTTGTTTTTATGAAAAGCATGCATAGCAGATAGCCACGTAGGCAAAGCAGCGTGAGAGCCTGTTTCATGTCTTCCCATGGGTGTTGGAATATCTCGCCCTGTCCATACGCCTGTCAGAATCTGTGGTGTATAACCAATAAACCATGCATCAACTTGTTTGTTGGTGGTGCCAGTTTTGCCTGCTGCGGGACGATCTATAGGTCGTGCTCGGCGACCTGTGCCGCGTTCAATCACGCCTTTTAGCATATTGGTTGTCAAAAATGCGCTTGTTGGGTCAAGAATTTGTTCGGCAGGGTGCATGCCTTCGCCCGCAGATAAAACAGGGTTAACATGGCAAATTTGGCAGCGATGCCCTGCAACAGAGCGATGCAGCGTGCGACCTGTGCGGTCTTGCACTTGTTGAATGCTTACAGGGTTCCATTTTTGTCCATGACTTGCTAGAGGAATATAAGCTTCGGTGAGTTGTTCAAGTGGTGCTTCGGTTGCGCCTAATGCGATAGCAAGTTGGGCAGGGAAGGTGTGATCAAAAGGAAAATCGCGCAATTTATCTGTGAATGTGCGAATACCGACATCTTGTAAGAGTTTGATGGCAGATAGGTTGCGCGAATGCTCTAATGCATCACGCAGGGTGACAGGGCCTGCAAATTTATTTTTGTAATTTTCAGGTCGCCAGAAGTTGTCGGCATTGTTGGCATCAAACACCATGGGTGTGTCCATGACAATACTGGCAGGGGTAAAACCTTGTTCCATCGCAGTGGCATAGAGTAATGGTTTGAATGCAGAGCCTGGTTGTCGTCTGGCTTGTGAAACACGGTCAAAACCACCAAATTTAAAATCAAAACCACCAACACGAGCGAGGACTGTGCCTTTTTCTAAATCAATGGCATAAAGGGCGGATTCAATGGATGGTTTTTGAATGAGGCGAACGCCACCTTTATCATCGCCTTGTAAATAAACTTCATCACCAGCAATCCATGTACGAGGGTGCGGAGGTGTTGTGTTTGGGGGTTCTGGAATGTCTGTTGTTTCTTTGTCTACTTTGACTTTCTCCCATTTCCATTTGGGTTTATTTAGTAACCAGAGTTGCTTGCCATCATTGAGCTTTAAATCGCCGTTAGGTAAGACTTCTTCAAGCAAAGCAGGGATGATTTGGTCGCTGCCTAATGGCTTGGTTGAGTCTTTTTGTGCTTTTGCCCAAGTTTCAAGTGTACTTGTCCATGTTTCAGGAGCAAGTTGCGTTGGTGTGCGGTAAAATTGGCGGTGTTCTACATCCAACACGCCTTTGCGGACAGCGCGAATGGCGGATGTTTCTGCTTGTTCGTCGTATGGCACCACAACACTTAAACCTTGGCGGCGAAGGGTGCGAAGACCAAATTGTTCAACCAATTGCCGATGAATTTCTTCGGCGTATGCATCGCTAAGATGGTTGCGAGGTAAAGGGGTGACGGTAAGTGGTTCTTTGAGAGCCTTGGCAACATCTTCGGCTTTGGCATAACCACTGCGCTCCATCAAATACAAAACAGTATTACGGCGTTTGAGGGCTAAATCATGGTTACGATGCGGCGCATATTTGCTCGGTGCTTTGGGTAGTCCTGCAATCATCGCGCATTCGGATAATGTCAGCTCATCCAAACGTTTGCCGAAGTAACGCCAAGCAGCAGATGTAATGCCGTAAGCACCACGACCAAGATAAATTTGGTTCAAATAAAGGTATAAAATATCATTTTTAGAAAAATTTTCTTCGATGCGGTGGGCAAGAATAACTTCTTTGATTTTTCGAGTGTAGGTGCGCTCGGATGTGAGCAAGAAGTTCTTAGCAACTTGTTGGGTGATGGTTGAGCCACCCTGAACTTTGTGCCCAGCCAGAATATTGGCAATCATGGCAGATGCGATACGAGCGGGATTGATGCCTAAATGTTTATAAAACTGTTGATCTTCTGCGGCAAGAAAAGCATCGCGGACTTGTTTGGGAATTTCATCAAACGGGGTTAAAATACGGTGTTCATCGGCATATTCAGCCAATAAATCACCTTGGGTATTGTAGATGCGTGAAACCAATGGTGGTTGATAGGCTGATAGGCTGGTTAGATTGGGAAGGTTGCTTGAGAAATAAAAGTAGCCTGTTGTCGCAGTGATAATACCGAGACAGACAAGGGAAAATATTATTTTTAGCATGTTGGTCAATATGCGCATGGGCGAAGCTTAATAGAAGATGCTTGGCTTATATAGGGGCTTGTCACTTTGGAAGGAACTGCCCCTTGGTTTGTTGGCAATACTGATGATATGTATGGTCTTTTTTGAGGTGTTTCTCTTCAGTTAATCCG
>JAUZQR010000150.1 GCA_030950865.1 Mariprofundaceae bacterium
TTTGCTGAGGCGCGATACTTTGCCCATGAAAGCATGACGGATGAGCTGAATATTCCCGTTAAAGGCTCGATGTTGCGCGCGGTTGACCTCATTGCTGATGCAAAACTCGCTCAGGACTTTATTGGTGGACCGCTGATGATTGCGCGGCTATGCCCTGTTGATTATCACCGCTATCATTATCCTGATGATGGCAAAACGTTGAAAGCATTTACTGTTGCTGGCGATTTGCATTCGGTGAACCCTTTGGCACTCAAATATAGGCAAGATATTTTTATCAAAAATGAACGCCGTGTTTCGATTCTGGAAACAAAACACTTTGGCAAGCTTGCCTATATTGAAGTGGGTGCGACCTGCGTGGGCAAAATTGTGCAAAGCTTTGATGAATCCAAGCCTTTTAAAAAAGGCGATGAAAAAGGCTACTTTCTTTTTGGCGGAAGCACGGTGGTGTTATGCGGCGAAAAAGGGAAGTGGATGCCTTCCCAAGATATTTTAGACAACACCAAGAAGGGGATTGAGACTTATATCCAGCTTGGTGATGTTGTAGCCGAAAATATGGCTACTTTGAGGGACAAATGAAAAACAACGATTTCACCACGGGTTTATTGGATTTTATCCAACAATCACCCACACCATTTCATGCTGTACAACATATGGTTGCTGCATTGGAAGATGCTGGTTTTCAGCGGTTAGATGAGCAAGCACAATGGTTTGTGCATGAAAAACAGGTGGTTGGGCGTTATTTTGTGACGCGAAATGATTCTTCGATTGTTGCTTTTGACATCAAACAACCTTTAGTGGAGCAGGGGATTCGCATGGTGGGTGCGCATACGGATAGCCCGTGTTTGAAGGTGAAACCTCAGCCTGAAATGGTGCGTCAAGGCTATTTGCAGTTGGGTGTTGAAGTGTATGGTGGGGTGTTGCTCAATCCTTGGTTTGACCGTGATTTATCGCTGGCAGGTCGGGTGAGTTATGTGGATGAACATGAGCATATTGCACATCAGTTGGTGAATTGGAAAAAAGCCATTGCGGTGATTCCAAGCCTTGCTATTCATCTTGATCGCGAAGCCAATGATAAGCGTAGCATCAATAAACAGCAGCATTTGCCACCTGTGTTGATGCGCGTGTCTGATGATAAAATAAGTTTGAATGATTTATTGCTTGAGCAATTAGAAGAGAAATCCATCAAGGCAAAACGTATTTTAGACTATGAATTAAGCTTTTATGATGTGCAGCCACCTGCGATTGTGGGCTTAAATGATGATTTTATCAGCAGTGCGCGTTTGGATAATTTATTGAGCTGTTATACAGGTTTAATGGCTTTGGTTCATGAAGACAACCCACAAAACACATTGCTTGTATGCAATGATCACGAAGAAGTGGGCAGTGTGTCGGCGGCTGGGGCGCAGGGGAACTTCTTGGAATCGGTATTGTTGCGCTTGGTAGGGAATGCAGAACAATTTTCACGCATGATGGCATCAAGCCTGATGATATCTGTGGACAATGCCCATGCTGTTCACCCCAATTTTGCCGATAAACATGAGCCCAACCATGGCCCTGTCATCAATGAAGGCCCTGTGATTAAAATGAATGCCAATCAACGCTATGCCAGCAACAGTGAAACGTCTGCCATGTTTAAGCAATGTTGCTTTCAAGCCGATGTGCCTGTGCAATCGTTTGTGGTGCGCTCAGATATGGGGTGTGGCAGCACGATTGGCCCGATTACGGCGAATAACCTCGGTGTGCGCACGGTGGATGTGGGTGTGCCAACCTTTGCCATGCACTCGATTCGTGAGCTTGCAGGCAGCAAAGATGCTTTTTATCTGTATCGGGTCTTGCAGCACTATTTTATAACTTAGTTTCTAACGATGAAGCTTTGGATTGTGTTTGGCTACGCAGCTTCAGATGGAGTAAATTTGTAGTACCCTTGCTATGGAAGTCAATGTGCTTTCTATTCCTGCGCTCATAGGCATGAAAAAACGGGTGTTTTATATGAAGAAGTCACGATATTCAGACAGCCAAATCATGAATATACTTAAGCAAGCCGAGGCAGGTATTCCTGTTCCAGAGCTTTGCCGAGAGCATGGAATGAGTTCTGTTTCATTTTATAAATGGCGTAGCAAATACGGCGGTATGGACGCATTCATGATGGTTCGTATGAAAGAGCTTGAGGCAGAAAACCGCCGCTTAAAATGGATGTATGTCGAAGAGCATTTAAAGTCTGAGATTATTGCAGATTGGTTGATCCGTCTCACTCAGAATCAGGGTAACTGGGGCTTCTGCCGCCATTTCAATAGTGAGGCGAATGTTGGAGACATTCTTTTCATGCGGTAGATGCGCTCGCTTTGACGCTTACTTTCAATGGGTTTGGTCATCAAGCTATGCCGTAGGCGTGGCTATTGGTGAAGTTTAGTATCACAGATATGCTCGAAGTTAATTATGCCCCATCCGAATTTGGAGTCTTTACCTGACTCGCCCAAATCGGTCGTATGTATTTTTAGAAATCGAAGTAGCTGTTTCGAATTTGATTGTTGAGAATTAGCACCAGCTAAGGCTATGGCGATGGTAATAAATGGCGTGGCATAAGAGGTGCCAGAAACATAGCGACCCTTTCCAGATGCCGCCCATAAATCAACGCCAGGTGCGGAAAAATCTACATAAGTCCCCTGAGATGCTTGGCGGTAAAGGTGTGATTTTGCATCTACCGCAGTGACGGCAATAACACCTTTTTGAGCAGCTGGGTATATGGCGGGGCTATTTAAACCGCCATTGCCCGCTGCAGCTACGATAGAGATACCCTGTTTCATCAATTGGCGTAGACCTAGTTCAAGTAGCATATCTCTTGAACCGCCAAAGCTGAGGTTTATAACTCGAACACGCTGAGCTGCCAGCCAGTTGAGGCCTATGAGAATTTGTTCAACAGTCGCATCGGTATGACTATCATCCCGTTGCCGAAAAACTTCGGCAGCATACAGTTGGGCTTGGGGTGCAATGCCTGTAAAACCGCTGCCTTCCTGCCCAATCATCAGGGAGGCAATAGCTGTTCCGTGTTCGCTCGCCGCAGAAACCATTCCACGCCCTATAAAAGCATGCGTCTGAATGGCCGCCCCTTGCAATGCTGGATGCTTGCTATCCACGGCAGCGTCCACCATGCCTAGCCGAAGACCCGAAGTGCATTTGGATACTGCCTTATGCCAGTGAATGAGCTCATAGGCATAGTGTCTAGTTGTTCTAGCACCTTGCAGGTTAAAGCGATGGTTAACATCCATCCATATTTTTGGAAATGTCTCATGAAGCTGAGTCAGTGTTTGCGAAGCTGTAGTGCCTTCAGTGGTGCGAAAAACAGTGATGACCATTCCCAGCGAAGCGAGGGATTTTCGGCGTTTGATATGAAGCCCCATGGATGCGACTTGTTGAGCTAGGGCTTGAGCATTTCCCATGCTGGCAGAGGCAGTGATAATTTCACCAGGTTCGATATTTTCGGGGTCATCTTCTTGTCCATTTTCATTACTTAAAGGGGCAAAGTCTGAAGGCGGCCCGCTGCCCATCAATTGACCACTATGATTTTCTGTATAACCACCAGTATCTTCATAATAGTATCCATCAGAACCATAGCCTAGCATACCTCCATTATTCGAACCATTTCCGTATGATTTCGTATTGCTGTTTGGTGATGGGGTGAGGACATCCTTGAGGAGCAAACCTTTCGATAGTGGTGTCAGGGAGGTAGGCGCTAGTGTGTTTACAGGCGAGAGTTGTTGGTTTGGAGATTGGGTAGGCGAAACGCAAGTCATCAGAGTTTTGTTGATATTACTGAGCCATTTAACCGGTGATACCTGTCGGATGCCGATATAGTAACGCTGCCCCGGCTTGGCTTTTGAAGAGAGTGGCAAGCGAACCTTGATTTGAGTGTTTCTCCAACTCAATACATTAAGCCGAATGTTCGCACCCTTCCCGCCCATAACAATTTTTTTTCCTGTGGATTTGCCAAAGTTTCGACCAATAATTAGGAATGTTGATCTTGGTGATATGCAGTTAGCACTTAACGAGTAGCTCGTAATGACTGGTGTGGAGGGCAGCAGTGACGCCGATATTGATTTGGATGGCGGTTTGGCGCTGAGAGGTGCTGACATTGTAGGTAGTGGATCCAAGATTGCACATAATATAAACAGTACAGAAAGTAGGTGCATTATTTACTCTCTTTTTCCACAAAATGGACTACATTGCCTTGCTTACGTAACGTTTGAATGGCTGTTTCTAGCTCTTTCTTTTTGTTGCCTTCAGATTCAATGCGAATGTGATAGATACCTTGTGCGCTAGGACCGTCTACAATATGAGCCTGAATGGATTGTAAAAGTGCCCTAATCTGCGCTTCAGCTGCATTGGGTGTGAAGATAACTTGAATATCTGCCGATGATGGCCCGGACAACAGTTGCATTTTCTGGTTGTTTTGAGTGTCCATATTCCACATCAATCCAGCCTGCAAAATAATCACGATACTGGCGGCAGCCCGAGCAGGTTTTAGCCAGTGATGAAATGTCTTCTTATTGGTGGTTGATAGTTCGGATTGGATGCGCTGTTTCAGTCTGGCTAGTCCCAATTCTCCAGGAGACAGCGTCTTTGATCCAACGTGTTTCACATGCGCATGGAGTTGTTCGAGTTCGGCAATTTCTTGCTGGCAGGTTGTACAAGTAGTGATATGGGACTCAATAGAATTTCTTTCGGTATCAATCAGACTGCCGTTTACATACCAAGGCAATAGCTTGCAGGGGTGTTCGTCAGATGGGTGTTCGCTCATTTTAGTGTTCCCATGATATGTGATTGTTTCTCTATTTGCATTATTTCACCATTATTAATTTTTCTAGTTGATATATCATTAAGACGCTTCAATTACCATCAAGGTTCAATTTTTCTGCAAGATGTTCGGACAGAATGACTCTAAACAGCGCTTGAGTAGCTGTCGGGCATGAAACATACGGCTCTTTATGGTGCCAGTGGGACACTGCATGATTTCAGCAACTTTATTGTAATGCATATCCTGAAAAAAAGTGAGGTGAACGACTTCCTGATGGGTGTCGGGTAGGCGATTCAAACAGTGTTGTAATGCCTTGCTATCTTCAAGCGCGGCAACCCAGTCCAAAGGCGTTGTCGATTCTTCGTCCAGCATTTCCGAATCGAGTTCATCATGTTGGTGTTTATTCTCAGTTCGCACAATATCAAGCACTTTGTAGCGGGCAATGCCAAATATCCATGTAGATGCCTTTGAACGACCTTCAAAA
>JAUZQR010000151.1 GCA_030950865.1 Mariprofundaceae bacterium
AACTTGGCATCGGTTGGTTTGGGTAATAAACGAGATGTGATAATCAGTGTGGGTGTAAGCTCACCTTGTGGCAAGTGCGAGCGGGGCGCTGCACCACGAGTGATTTGAATATACACCATGGCATCTTTAAAAGGGTTGCGCTCATAGGTTTGTTGAACCAATTCTGCCATGTTATCCAAGCTACATGGCAACGGAATGCGCACACCTTCACATGAGCGTTGCAAACGCTCTAAATGCGGTTGCAAATCAAGGAAATTACCACCAAAACACGCTAAAACCTCATAAATACCATCGGCAAATTGAAAGCCACGGTCTTCAATATGAATGGTGGCATCTTCAAGTGGTATAAATGCGCCATTTACATAAGCTGTCAGAGCCTGTTGTGTAGAGGTCGAGCTCATGAGTGCTTCTCATCGTTGTTTTCATTTTCTTCTCTATCTTTCCACCAAAGGCGTAAGGCATCCCATTGACGACCAAACCATGATGCTTCAGGCACATCACGGGCTGCTTGCATAGGAATATGCACTAAAATATTAGCTGGTTTGTTGTCATCTTTGCCTAAAACAGCGTCAATGCTACCAATTTCTTGTCCCTTGCTGATGGGCGCATGCATCGGTGAATCATAACGTAGACGAAAATTTAATTGTTTTTCAAGCCCTTTGGGTACAGTTACCCACACAGGTGCAGCAGGTTTGAGCCATACATGCTCGGACGTGCCACCATATACGTCAATTTGACGGCGAATATCGCGCTCCAAAGGGCGCAATGTTACAAAGTTACGAAAACCATGCGTAAGCAATACTTTAGATTGTTTGGCACGTTGATGGTCCGATGTTGTACCAAATACTGCTGATACAAAACGTGTGTTATCGCGCTCCGCCGATGATACAAGGCAATAGCCTGCTTCTTTTGTGTGACCTGTTTTTAGCCCATCTACTTCAGGCATACTCCATAACAGACGATTGCGGTTGGGTTGCTTACGACCATCATAGGTAAAGCTCTTTTCTGCGAATACTTTGTAATCCTCTGGAAAGTCACGCCATAAAGCCGCTGCCAATATCGCCATGTCCATGGCTGAGCTGTAATGCCCCTTTGCAGGAAAGCCCGTGGCATTGATGAAGTGGCTATGTTTCATGCCCAATTCTTTGGCTTTTTCATTCATACGTTGTGCAAATGCCGATTCGCTACCAGCCAAATGCTCAGCCATCACAATACAAGCATCATTGCCAGAAAATGTTGCAATACCATGAATAAGATCACCGACGACAGGGTGCATGCGTGGCTCTAAGAACATGGTGCTGCCACCAATTTTCCAAGCCTTTTTGCTTACACTTAGTTGCTCATCTTCATGCAGACGACCCAGTTTTAAATCTTCAAAAATAAGATAAAGGGTCATCATTTTGGTCAAGCTTGCAGGTGGAAGCTCTTCATTGGCATTATGCTCAACGACCACTTGCCCAGAGCGTGCATCAATCAACGCCCATGACTTGGCTTCCAAGGTTGGCGGTGTGGGCCAGTTTGATGCAGATGCAATGCTGCTAAATAATGCGATTGCGATAAAAATAACAGTTTTCAAAAAGGCCATAGCCAATTCTCCTTGGGCGTGGTTAAAATCAGTAAAACAGTGGGTTAATTTTCGTTCGTATGAAAAAACAATGCATCAGGCTCCGCAGTCCATTGTATGGATTGAGGTAATGCAGGTTTTTCAATATGCAAAGTATGTGCATGCAACATTAAGCGAGCATGTTTTTTACCTTGATAACGTCGATCCCCTAAAATCGGGCATCCTATGTGTGATAAGTGAACACGCAATTGATGGGTACGTCCTGTATGTGGAATCAAACGTAATAATGCAGTGTTTTCATGTCTTTCAAGCACTTCGGCTTCGGTATCACAAGCGCGACCATCGGCACTGACATGGAAACGACCAAGGCGATCTTTCTTCTTATCAATGGCAAAGGTAATACGTTGTTTGTCCCATTCAGGGGCAGGGGAAACCACAGCTAAATATGATTTTTGCACATGACTATGCCAAAGCTCTTGTAAACGTTGTAGTTGCTTGGGGTTTGATGATAACAGCATTAAACCTGATGTATCAC
>JAUZQR010000152.1 GCA_030950865.1 Mariprofundaceae bacterium
AATTCTTTATCTGTTTTTTTCACATACAGCAATACCAGGTTACTTGTATAAAACAAGCTCAACCCGCCGATTACGACTGCGCCCAAAAGGTGTTGCATCGGTCGAAACAGGACGCGATGGTCCATAACCTGCCAATGACAAACGCGCTGAACTTACGCCTTCTTCTTCTAAGATACGCAAGACTGATGCCGAACGTGCCAGCGTGAGGCTCCAAGGATTTTGATACTTGTTTCCCTTTTGTTTTTTAAAGTGCGTATCCGAGTGCCCATTCACTTGTATTTTACCAGGTGACATCGCCAACATACGTGCAATTCTTCGCAAAGCTTTGATGTTTTCAGGCTTGAGCTCTGCTGATCCCTCATCGAACATCACTGCATCATTAATTCGCAAATACAAACGGTCTTTTACAATTACACCTTTCACTTTGTGCTCTAACGTACTGTTTTGTAAGACAACATGACTATTTTGACGCATGGCTAACATCAATTCGCGCGGCGTAACTGCGCGCTGTAGTTCTGAAGGCGGAATTAAATTTATCTCAGTTCTTTTACCAGCATTTAAAACCGATACTGCTTTTTGGAAATATGTCGAAATGTCCTGCAAACCTGTTTGATCCAGCGTAGACATCGATACCAATAAAATGAAAAAAGTCAGCATCAAACTCACCAAATCCGCAAATGTTGTCATCCATGCTTCTGGGTCAGGCTTGTAAACAACAGGCCACTTCTTTTTCCTAGCCATATCAGAAACCTCTCTTCGGTGGCGCTACGGCAGCCCGATCACCACCCGATAGGCGAACACCACTCTTATTCTCTGGATTGGCTGTAACAGGTCTAAATTTCAAGGTTATTTCCACACGTCGACTCAAGTCTGGATGCTTGGCAACCGGATGTTTATCTCCCATACCCGCCACAATCATACGACCATTGGCAACGCCGCGCTCGGATAAAGCATGAAAAACACTCATGGCACGTGCCGCAGAAAGCTCCCAATTCGATGGGTATAATGAACTATTCATAAGCTTATCATCCGTATGCCCTTCAATACGAATTTCAATCACTTCAGGACGAGAGAAAATAGCCGCCAACTTATCCATTAAAGGTTTGCTTTCGGGCGATAAATCAACATGCCCCGATGCAAACGCAATCTTTTCAGGAAGCCGAACACGTACTTTGTCTTCACCCAAAGGAAGGGCATTCATGCCGTCAATACCCAACGCCTTCGATACTTCCGTCAATTCTTTGGCGGTTCGTTTAGGCGCACGTGAGCCTTCAATAATATCACGAGCAGGCATGGCTGGACCTTTGCCTTCGGTGAGGTTTGCGCCTTGCTCCAAAGGGCTGAATGTCCCTGCTAATGAACCCAATGCTGCTAGTCGTTTTTCTTCCACAATTACAGCCATCGATGTCAGCAAAATAAAGAATGCTAACATTTGCATCATCAACTCAAGAAATAAGGCTGCTCCAATATCCTTGGGAGGGTCAATGGGGTTCGGTTTTTTATCTCGCTTAGCCATGATTTAATCGAACGCGGACGAACGTTCCTTCGGAGGTAGGTAACCAAGGAGTTTTTGCTCCATGACTCGCGGATTTTCGCCAGCCACCAATGATTGAATACCTGTTAAAATAATCTCCAGCACTAACATCTCTTCCGTACTGCGTGTTTTTAACTTGCCTGCCCATGGCAAGAATAAAATATTGGCTAACAAAGCCCCGTAGAATGTTGTTAATAATGCCACCGACATGGAAGGGCCAATGGATGAAGGGTCTTCCATATTGGATAACATCAATACCAAGCCCACCAAAGTACCAATAGATCGGAAGAGCGTCG
>JAUZQR010000153.1 GCA_030950865.1 Mariprofundaceae bacterium
TCACTTGCGTGGTGGTGTTTACCAAACAACCAACACATAACATTCATTTACCTTGGGAAGCACTGATTAACTCTGAATGAGTAGATATGCGATGATAAATTACCAAGAACAAGGCGGGAATCGTGAGTAATAGCGCCGCCATTACTTAGATTACTAACGCAGGGCCTGGTGATTTAGCGTGCGTAGGTGCCATTCATCGAGTTAATCAGCGCTTCCTTTGGCTATAAACCTTGGTTGGTGAAGCTCGTTTTGTATGGTTTTCAATCAATCTATTTTTCACGAATGGGTTCTTGTTCATAACAGCCCTAAATTCTTCTATCTGAAGCTGAAGAATATCTGTCTCACTCACCGTAACAATATCACCCGTAATCGCACTTTCTTGAAGTGCTGCCATATCAGCAACCATCTCCCCAGGCTTAATTGGCTCAAGCACATGACTGTTCCCAGAAAAATCCTCTGCCACAATTCTCACAAGCCCCGAAATCATGATGCCTACCCAAGGTAGTTTTTCCTCCGCATTGCAAACCACTGAAAAAGGTGGGTAACGAACAATATTTGCATGCAATGCAAGATCAGATTTCGCATCATCAGGAAGTTTTACCAATGTTGTATTACTATTGATGGCTGTTAGTCGGCGACGAAACTCACTTTCCTGACGAAGGTAGTCCCCTACTTCAGGAAATTTAAGCAGACATAAAAGAACACGTCTTGATGATAGTTTAAGCACGCTGGCTTTCGTATTGGCAATGACACTTGCACTACGCGCATTACCCTCAAGAAAGGCCATTTCGCCGATAATATCACCCTCTTTTAGCATGCGAATGAGAACTGCATCTGGTTGTTTTTGATAGTTTACAAGCACAGCCAAATCACCATCAAGGACAATGTACATACTATCATCCGTATCACCTTGCTTCATAAGCAACTCATTTTCATCTAAGCGAAGCTGCTTGGCATTTTTCATCAACATATGGATGGCTTCAGGTTTAATCCCAGAAAGAAAGGGATTTATGGTTGAGTGCCCCTCATCATCAAGAGATAAATCGCGGCGTAAATTTTTCAATGATTCAGCAGAATGATTTTCACCATCTTTCTTATAAAGACTTTCCAACTGTCGCATGCGGTCAATGGCTTCACTTTCTTTTCCCAATTGCAACAGCAACTCTACCAAGCGACGAAGGTATTTGGATTCACTCGGATATAAATCAACCATTTGAAGATAAAGGACTTCTTTATGCTGAAGTTCTTTCTCGAATTCTGCGTCCATTCAACCCCTCTCTTTATATTTCCCCAATACTGCCAACGTACTTTATTCTAAAGTATCCATCATGTCGCCACCTATGATATGAATCAGCTCCAAGTCTCCCTGATAAAGTTGAACAAAAAAATCAAAGTAACATTTACCACTTCATATATAAACGCTAGTCTCTCCCCATCCTGAAAGACGGTACTGGTAAACAGACCGAAGCGGAAAGGTGATATGACGCAGATAAAAAAACGTACCACAGCAAGCACATTGCTGGCGGACAAACAAAACCATCGCAAACACGTATGGCTCACTGCCTACGATACCCCCAGTGCTACATTGGCAGAATTATCAGGTGTGGATGTGATTTTGGTAGGTGATTCTTTGGGCATGGTAAGCCTTGGCTTTGATTCCACCATCCCTGTAACCCTTGAACATATGATTCATCATACCGCAGCAGTGGTGCGCGGTCGTGACAAAGCCTGGGTGGTATGCGACTTGCCTTTTGGCAGCTATCAGCAATCACCTGAACAAGCCTTTGAATCTGCTGCCAAAGTCTTGCAGCAAACAGGCTGCGATGCTGTCAAAATTGAAGGTGGCAAACATATGGCTGCGACCATTGCGTTTTTAAGTGAGCGCGGTATTGCTGTGGTGGCGCATATTGGTTTGACACCACAATCAGTCAAAAAATTCGGTGGCTTTAAAAAACAGGGTGGCAACCCAGAAGCTGCACAGGTTATTTTAAATGATGCTCAAGCTGTCAGTAATGCTGGAGCCGTTGCTGTTGTTTTGGAATGCATCCCTGATGATTTAGCTAAAGAAATCACACAAAGCATTACTATCCCTACTGTCGGCATTGGTGCGGGAAAAGATTGTGATGCTCAAATATTGGTATGGCATGATTTGTTGGGTTTATCTGAAAAGAACCCACCCTTCGCCCCTGCTTATAGCAATTTGCGTGACACCATCACCCAAACCATTGGACAGTGGGCAGATGATGTGCGCTCTGGGAAATAAGTACAGTCACCATGAATATTTCCCAAACACCTGAAAAAATCAGAGCGCTTATTGCCCCGTTACGCGGGCAACGTATTGCATTGGTGCCAACCATGGGCTGTTTACATGCAGGGCATATTAGCCTGATTCGCAAAGCCAAATATTTGGCTGATGTTGTGGTTGTCAGTATTTATGTGAACCCACTACAGTTTGGTGAAAATGAGGATTTTAATCAATATCCAAAGACTTTTGAAAAAGATGCTGAAATTTGCAAAAATGAAGGTGTCGATGTCATCTTTCACCCTGAAAACTTATACCCTGAAAATGGTGCAAGAGTCACCCTGAAAGTCAGTGATATGAGTAATATGCTTTGCGGCATAGCACGCCCTTCTCATTTTGATGGTGTGCTCACTGTTGTGAATATGCTGTTTAATATTATTCAGCCAAATATTGCCATTTTTGGCGAAAAAGACTGGCAACAACTGGCTATTATCCGCCGTATGGTCAGTGATTTGCATATGCCTATTGAGATTGTTGGCAGTGAGATTATTCGTGAAACTGATGGTCTAGCAATGAGCAGTCGCAACCGTTATTTAAATCCTAGCGAACGTCAGCAATCACTGGTTCTATCAGAGGTTATAAGATTGATAAAAAACAACATTCAACAAGGTGAAAAAACAACAAAAAGCATAAATCTTGGCATGGATAACTTAAAAAAACATGATATTTCACCAGATTACCTTGAAATTCGCAATGAAATAACACTTCAGCCTGAAAATACCATCACACCACAAAGTCGCATGTTTATTGCAGCTAAAATCGGGAAAACACGTTTGATTGATAATATTTCTCTAAAAACTGAATCGGAAAACACATTATGAAACTAACTTTATTAAAATCTAAACTGCACCGTGCCACAGTCACCCACGCCGAGCTTGATTACGAAGGCTCTTGCGCCATTGACCAAGATTTGATGGATGCAGCGAATATTTTACCATTTGAACAATTACATGTTTACAATGTCAGCAATGGTGAACGTTTTACCACCTATGCCATAGTCGCACCACGTGGCTCTGGCACTATTGGTGTAAATGGTGCAGCTGCACACAAGGCTACAGCCGATGATTTATTGATTATTTGCACCTACGCAGAACTTGATGCCGCCGAAGCTGAACACTTCAACCCAGCATTGGTTTATCTCAATGAAAAAAATGCTATTACGCATACCAGCCACGGACATTTGGCGGCCATCTGAGCCATCAGTAAACGTTAACTATTTAACCACAGGCTTAAACTGGAAACCTGTGAAGCCAATAACAAACTGATACAAACCAACAAGGTTCGCCAGAATATTTTTTCATGCTTCACAAATCGTTTTATGCCTCGCCTCTTTGAATATGCCTTCATACTGCCAACCTTGGCACAGCTTAAAATAAACACTATCGCATATTTATGCGATGTGAAAAGCGAAATGTATCAAAAAAACTAGCCCAATAACTGTCGCAACATGCTACCTAATTCATTGGGAATAAATGGCTTACGCAAGAAATTACACGCACCACTATCAAGTAATGCCTCCGCTTCGGCATTCGCAGGTGAAGCACTAATCATTAAAATCGGTAGCGCATTTAAAAGGTCACGTAATTCTAAAAATAATTCCTGACCTTTATAATCAGGGAGATTCAAATCCAAAATAGCTAAATCATAATGATTTTTCTCTAATAACTGTAGCGCCAAAGCCCCACTGGTTGCCACGCTTACTTTGTAGCCCCAGTGCCGTATCAAATCCTGCATAACTTTTAATACAATTGTATCATCATCAATTAACAAAATATGCTCTGTCCCCATATATGATTCAAACACACGCCGTCGCTGTATCACGCTTGGTGTATCTTCCTCTCTAACGACAGGTAAAAGAACCCTAAAGGTAGAACCTTTTCCTATTTCACTTTCTACAAGTATCTCACCCTTATGATTACGAATAATACCGTGTGCTGCTGCCATACCCAGACCACGCCCTTGAAATTTGGTCGTATAAAAGGGTTCAAACAGGTGCATACGCACAGCATCATCCATGCCTATACCATTATCTTCAATACAAATTTCCACATATTCACCACTTGCAAGATCCGCCTCTGGTAACAAGTCATCACGTTCAATAGATTTATGATGTGTCGAAATTTTCAACACACCTCCACCCATCATTGCCTCGAATGCATTAAGAATAATACCACTTAAAAGTTTACGAATTTGTGCAGGATCTCCATTCACAAAATAGGTATTTTGCAATAAATCAAGTTGTACATCCACAAGCTCAGAAACAGGAAACTCTTCCGAAGCGATAAACTCCGTGAGTAAGTCGTTCACATGCATATCTTCAACTTGGTACTTGCCACCCTGTACATAAGCCAACATCTGACCCGAGACATCTGTTGCCTTCATACCTGACTGATAAATTAAATCTAACAAGTGTTTAGGTTCGCCCTCTTTGGGAAGGTATTGGCGCAACAATTCAACGCCTGTCACCACACCAACCATCAAGTTGTTCAAATCATGCGCCAAACCACCTGCTAGCGTTTTTGCTACTTCCATGCGCCCTGTAGAAATAAATATTTTTTCTTTCTGAATCGCAAGCTTTTTTTCCTCGGTATCCAGTAATGTTTGATGTATCACCGCCAATAAGTTCTCAGGATTCAATTTATTGACATAATTGCTCACGCCCGCCCGCAAATATTGAGCAACAACCTCTTCACCAATAGGTTTTGCTACCACAATAAGCGGGGTCAACATGCTCAACTCTCGCAACTTATGCAAAACATCCTTCACCATAAGCTCAGGAAGATTAACATCGCAAAGAATAACATCCCAATGCGATGTTTTTAGCGCTTTAGAGAATTCATCCATATTGACCACACATTTGATGTTCAATATCTGCTTCGACTTAGCCAAAGCATGGCGTACTGATGCTATATCATCAGCATTATCTTCTAAGAATAGAATACGTAATTCATCAGCCATTACATGATTATTCTTTAACATGATTTCTCTAACAAACTCAGTCTTATCATAAATCGACTATAGCCGAAAATATCAAATGCATAAACTTTATTATAATGAAGGACTTGAAATTGGCTTGCACACACCTTACTAGAGGTTCTAGATGACATTACTGCGTTTTTATGACGCTTATATCTACAAACTAACACATAAAGGGAACTCATCCATGTCCAACACACCTGTTAAAGAAACACATACCTTTCAAACAGAGGTAAAACAGCTTCTCGATTTGATGATTCATTCATTGTATTCCAATAAAGAAATCTTTTTACGCGAATTAATTTCCAATGCCTCCGATGCTGCCGATAAACTTCGTTTTGAAGCAACAACAGATGATGCATTGTATGAAGGCGATTCAGATCTTCATGTGTATATCGAGGCAGATAAAGATGCTCGCACCATTACCATTCGTGATAACGGTATTGGCATGAACCGCGATGAAGTGATTGCCAATATTGGTACCATTGCACGTTCTGGCACCAAAGAATTCTTTGGTCAATTATCTGGTGATCAAGAAAAAGATGCGCACTTGATTGGTCAATTTGGAGTTGGTTTTTATTCATCTTTCTTGGTGGCTGATAAAGTTACTGTGACTACCCGCAGAGCAGGCCTTGAAAAAGAGCATGGTGTACGTTGGGAGTCTGCTGGTGATGGACAGTATGATATTGAAACCATCACCAAAGAAACGCGTGGAACAGAAATTATTTTGCATTTGCGTGAAGAAGCCGAAGAATTCCTCGAATCATTCCGCTTAACCAGCATTATTCATAAATACGCTGATCATATCCCCTTCCCTATTCGTATGTTGGGCACCCCTATGCCTGCTGCTGAAGGCGAAGAAGAAAAACCAGCAGAAATTGAAACCATCAACCAAGCATCGGCATTATGGACACGCCAAAAATCTGAATTATCAGATGAAGAGTACAATAATTTCTATAAACATATCGGACATGATTTTGAAGATCCGCTTACCCGCTTACACCAGAAGCTAGAAGGTAAATATGAATACACTTTATTATTATACTTCCCCAAACGTGCGCCATTTGATTTGTGGCAAGCTGAAAGCAAACATGGCGTAAAACTCTATGTTCGCCGTGTATTTATTACTGATGCAACCGAAGATTTATTGCAGATCGGAAGAGCG
>JAUZQR010000154.1 GCA_030950865.1 Mariprofundaceae bacterium
GACAGGGTCGGGGTACAAACCAATCGCTGTTACGGCAATTGCAGTCACTACAACTGTCATTTTCATAGGCGCACTTTCGATAAAATTAAATTCAATACGAACATCATCGAAATACATATATTTAATCACGCGCAAATAATAGAAACAACCCACCACCGAGAAAATAATCGCCAATAGAGCTAGATACAAGTGGCCCGTCTCAATTGCCGCCATAATCACCACATACTTCGCCCAAAAACCGCCTAGGAATGGAATCCCTGCCAAAGAGAACAATAGCAAACCCATCGCTAGAGCATAACCAGGACGAACCTTTGATAAACCGGCAAAATCATCCAGCAACTCACCCTGAATACCATCCCTACGCATAAGCACAATAATGGCAAATACACCCATATTCATAAACAAGTAAACAGTAAGGTAAACCAATGAGCCTGCATAACCAGCTTCATTGGCTGCAATCAGACCCAACAAAATAAAACCAACATGACCAATCGTTGAATAAGCCAACATACGTTTGATATTACGTTGTGCAATCGCAGCTACGTTACCAACAACAATCGTTAACCCAGCCAAAAAGACTAAAATCATCGTATAATCAGCCTGAACTGCTGGCAGCGCATCGTGCAATACACGCATAAAGACTACAAAACCTGCAACCTTTGGCGCAACAGAGATAAAGGCTGTGACAGGTGTTGGTGCGCCTTCATAGGTATCGGGTGTCCACATGTGAAACGGTGCAATCGACACTTTAAATGCCAAACCAGCCAATACAAACACCATACCCAACATCACCACACCATGTGCCGAGTTATTGGCATCCACCAAACCTGCACCAATCGCATCAAAACCAAAACTTGCTGTAACACCATAAAGGAAAGTAATACCATATAACAACATACCTGAAGATAACGCGCCAAGAATAAAGTATTTCAATGCCGCTTCGGATGAGCGCAACACATCACGTTGGTAACCCACCAAGACATACACACTTAATGCCATGAGCTCCAAACCAAGATACATGGTAACAAAGTTATTCGATGAAACCATCAACATCATACCCAGTAAAGCAAAGAGTATGAGGCAATAATATTCACCCACATTTTCTTCATCTTTCATATAATCCAACGATAGAATCACTGCGAATACGGTTGCTGCCAACATCAATAGCTTGGAAAATGATGCAAATGGATCCATAACAAAATAACCATAAAAGGTCGTTAACGGAGCCGCCGTTGTTATTTGTACAGTTGCAAAAGCTGTTGCAATACATGTCACAATTGTTGCATAGGCAATCCAACTTTTTTTATCTTTACCTAAAAACAGATCCCACATCAGTAATGCCATCGCCATGACGGCAATAATGATTTCTGGCAGCATCAATTCGAGATGCTGAGGAAATGGGAATGGGAATGTCACGTTTGCCATGTTTTACCTCAATGTCCTGTTACGTGCGCCGCAGCGCCTTGCGCAATCAATGCTGCATCTGCCAATTTGCTCGATGTTGCTTGATCAACCAGATGTGCGGCTGATACATGCAAGATATCGAGAACTGGTAATGGGTACAGACCCAACCAAACAACCAAAATAATCAATGGCGCAAAGAATCCGAATTCACGCATCGTCATATCCGACAAGCCTTTCACTTCTTCTTTTTCCAAGTCACCCATCAATACACGTTTGACCATCCACAATGTATAACATGCTGAAAGAATCACACTTACCGCTGCCACAATTGCCACCCATTTCATGGAAACTGGCATGTATGCCATCGCTTCAGGGGATGGATTGAATGTACCCAAAAGAACCATAATCTCTGCCACAAAGGATGATGCTCCAGGTAAAGCAACATTTGCCATCGCAAAGAACATCATCACCACTGCAAATACAGGCATCACACTTGCCACACCACCATAAGCAGAAATTTCACGCGTATGCATACGGTCATACAATACGCCCACACAAAGGAATAAGGCGGCAGCTACAAAACCATGGGAAATCATGCCGAAAATCGCACCTTCCATGGCAATTTCTGTAAACATAAACGTACCCAAGGTTACAAAGCCCATATGTGCGATGGATGAATAAGCAATCAAACGTTTTAAATCTGTTTGCATCATGGCTACAAAAGAAATATATACAATCGCAATCAAGCTTAAACCAACCATCAACGGTACAAAATATTGCGATGCATCAGGCAACATCGGCAAAGAGAAACGTAAGAAACCATACGCACCCATTTTCAATAAAATACCTGCCAAAATCACAGAGCCAGCAGTCGGCGCTTCAGTATGCGCGTCAGGCAACCATGTATGCACTGGCCACATCGGAACTTTCACTGCAAAGGCAACCAAAAATGCCAAGAAAATCCAGAACTGCCATTGGAAATCAAATGGATAGTCCATGTATGCCAATATACTGAAGCTTCCACCTGTTTTGAAATACATGGCAATCAAGGCAATCAACATCAATACCGAGCCACCCAAGGTATAAAGGAAGAATTTTAAGGTTGCATACACACGATCCTTACCACCCCAAACACCAATAATAAGGAACATTGGAATCAGCATTGCTTCCCAGAAGAAGTAAAACAAAATCGCATCCAACGCACAAAACACACCAATCAATGTGGTTTCCAGAATCAAGAACGCCAACATATATTCTTTCACACGGCTTTGAATACACTTCCATGCTGAAACAATACAAACAATGGTCAACAAGCTTGTTAAAATCACAAACGGCATGGAAATACCATCCACACCCAGTTGGTAATGGATATTAAACATCGGAATCCACTGATGCAGCTCTTCAAACTGCATATGTGCTGTTGTTGAATCAAATGAGGTTGCTAAAGGAATCGTTACAATAAATGTCGCAACTGAAACAATCAGTGCAGCCCAGCGCACAGCATTATCATTTTTCAAAAATAGCCAAATAAGCAATGCCCCTGCGGTTGGCAGGAAAATACTCAAACTTAGAATGGGAAAGCCCAATACGTTCTGCAACGATTCCATCAAATCTCCCCTATGCCTTCAACATTAGCCAAGTTAGCAAACCAAACACACCAATCACCATGCCATAAGCATAATGATAAACCATACCTGTTTGCATACGGCGCAACTTCGCCGCCCCAGCCAGCACTGAATCAACAATACCACCATGAATCATGCCCTTATCAATCATCGCTAAATCACCCTTCTGCCAAAAGAAGGTTCCCAAACATTGTGCAGGGCGAATAAAGATTTTTTCATACAACTCATCCCAATACCATTTATTAAGCAGGAATGTATGCACACCAGAAAATGTAGAGGCAAGCTTCGCAGGCATTGCTGATTCTTTAAAATAGAATACAAATGCCAAACTTATACCGCCAATTGCCAACCAAAATGGCATACTCAAGTAAAAAGCATGATGCGCTTCATGTTCAAGCTTCATTAATGGGTTATGCGCATCCATCACAAATAATGAGTTGCCAAAAAATCCGTTAATAACTTCAGGGTTGGCAATATCAAGTGCATAAACACCCCATAAGCCTGAACCCAACGCTCCGACTGCCAAAATCATCAATGGCACGGTAATGACCTTGGGTGATTCATGTACATGTGCTTTGGTTTCAGCAGGCACACGATCACTATTATGGAAGGTTAAGAAGAACATACGGAAGGTATAAAATGCAGTCATAAACACACCTGAAAGCAGTGCATAATATGCCACATCGCTCACCCATCCCATATCACGCACCATAGTCGCTTCAATAATCAAATCTTTTGACCAGAAACCTGCAAATGGAGGAACGCCTGACAATGCCAAGGCGGCAATAAACATCGTGATGTAGGTAATCGGCATATATTTACGCAATTGACCCATTTTACGAATATCTTGTTGTGCCAATACAGCATGAATCACCGAACCCGCTGCCAAGAACAATAACGACTTAAAGTATGCATGCGTCATCAAATGGAAGATGCCAACCGAATAGGCTGAAACACCACAGGCAACAAACATATAACCCAATTGCGAACAGGTTGAGTAGGCAATCACACGCTTGATGTCATTT
>JAUZQR010000155.1 GCA_030950865.1 Mariprofundaceae bacterium
TGCAACATTTCAGCCAATGCTTCTGCCAAACGATCCGCCAACACTTTCACCATAATGGCGGCGTAATCATCATTCTCCGACTCAAACGCTTTGGCTTTTTCTTCTGCACCAAAAATACCTACGACAAAACCACCGATATGATCCTTGACACCATCCGCTTCTTTAGCAATAAAATCACTCAAACAAAGATTAGCGCGACTGTCTTTTTTATCCGTTTGCTGACGTACAAAATGGAAACGTGCTGCCTCTTCGCTATGTGCTTCATCACGGTAGACAATCACACTGTCATTTTCAGTTGAAGCAGCAGGGAACAATCCAAACACAGCTTTGGCAGTAAACCAGTTCTCTGCAATAATTTTATCCAAGTAACGCTGCGCCTCATCAAAAACTTTTTGCGCTTCTTTACCCTTGTGGGGGTCATTCAAAATATGCGGATAAGCACCATTGAGTTCCCAAGCACTAAAAAACGGCGACCAATCAATAAAAGCACGAATATCATGGATTGAAATGTTTTGCAGCACCTGAACCCCCATCTCTTTGGGAGTCGATGCGATGCTTGCTGTATTTAAAGATGTACCATTATTGCGTGCGGCTTGCAAACTCAACCAGTTAATTTCTTTTTGGCGACCCAAATAACGCTCACGAACAGCTATATATTCCTCGCGTGTTTTTGCGACAAATTCCGCACGATGGACTTCCGAAATCAAATTCTGCGCCACGCCCACCGCTCTTGATGCATCTTTGACCCAAACAATCGGTTCATCATATTCAGGGAATATTTTCACTGCCGTATGTGCTTTGGAAGTGGTCGCCCCACCCAACATAATCGGCAATTTAAAATCCAAACGTTTCATTTCTTTGGCAACATGCACCATTTCATCTAGCGATGGGGTAATCAAACCCGACAAACCAATGATATCAACATCGTGTTTAATCGCTTCTTCAAAAATTTTCGCCGCTGGCACCATCACACCCAAATCAATGACTTCGAAATTATTACATTGAAGCACAACCCCGACAATATTCTTACCAATATCATGCACATCGCCCTTCACCGTTGCCATCAGCACTTTGCCATTGGATGAATCTTCACCTTCCACCTTCAATGCTTCAATGTATGGCATTAAATAAGCCACGGCTTTTTTCATCACCCGCGCAGATTTCACCACTTGCGGCAAGAACATTTTACCTGCGCCAAACAAATCACCCACCACATTCATACCATCCATCAACGGACCTTCAATCACTTCAATGGGTGTATCAAATGCCTGACGTGCTTCTTCGGTATCAGCTTCAACAAAAGCATCAATGCCTTTCACGAGCGCATGTTCCAAACGTTTACCTACAGGAAGCTTGCGCCATTCATCATCGACCTTTTTAGCTTGAATGCCATCACCACGATAATTATCTGCAATCTCCAGTAAGAAGTCCGTTGCATCACTTTTGCTCTCGCCTTGATGATTTTGCACCACATTTTCAACCGCTTCACGCAGTTCTATCGGTAAATCATCATATACTGCCAATTGCCCAGAATTAACAATACCCATATCCATACCTTGTTTGATAGCATGGTAAAGAAAGACCGAATGAATGGCTTCACGCACAGGATTATTACCACGAAAAGAAAACGATACATTGGATACACCACCCGAAACCATAGCATGCGGAAGATTTTTCTTAATCCAAGCTGTCGCTTCAATGAAATCAACGGCATAGTTATTATGCTCTTCAATACCTGTCGCAATGGCAAAAATATTTGGATCAAAAATAATATCTTCTGGCTTAAATCCACAGACTTCAGTCAGCACTTTATAGGAGCGTTCACAAATATTAATTTTGCGCTTATAGGTATCGGCTTGCCCATCTTCATCAAACGCCATCACTACGGCTGCTGCACCATATTTTTTAATCAATTTGGCATGATGGATAAAGATTTCTTCGCCTTCTTTCAGCGAAATCGAGTTGACCACGCCTTTGCCTTGCACACATTGCAACCCTGCTTCAATAATCTCCCATTTTGATGAGTCAATCATCACAGGTACTTTGGAAATATCAGGCTCTGAAGCAATTAAGTTCAAAAACTTTCGCATCGCTGCCACACCATCAAGCATGGCTTCATCCATATTCACATCAATGATTTGAGCGCCATTTTCCACCTGCTCACGGCACACATCCAAAGCTGTGGCATAATCATCCGCCATAATCAGACGTTTGAACATCGCAGAACCTGTCACATTGGCACGCTCACCAACATTCACAAACAATGAATTTTCATCAATAAACAAGGGTTCAAGCCCTGACAAACGGCATTGCACTTTAAGCTCTGGAATTTGGCGTGGTGCTACACCTGCCACGGCTTTCGCCATCGCTTTGATATGATCAGGTCCTGTACCACAACATCCACCAATAATATTCAAAAAGCCCGAACGCGCCCATTCACCGATTTCAGCAGCCATTTCTTCAGGATTTTCATCATAACCACCCATTGCATTTGGTAGACCAGCATTGGGATGTGCATTGATATAACAAGGTGATGTATTGGATAATTCTTCAATATATTGACGTAACTCGCCTGCGCCAAGCGCACAGTTCAAACCAATAGAAATCGGTTCAGCATGCGCCATCGAATTGTAAAAAGCCTTGGCTGTTTGCCCTGATAATGTGCGACCCGAAGCATCAGTAATCGTGCCTGAAATCATGATGGGAAGTTCAACACCCATCTCATCAAAGGTTTCTTTAATCGCAAACACAGCAGCCTTTGCATTCAAAACATCAAAAATCGTTTCAATCAAGATAATGTCCGCACCACCATCTATCAGACCTTTGGTGGCAAGCTTGTATGTCTCTACCAACTCCATAAATGTCACATTGCGAAACCCAGGGTCATTCACATCAGGCGATATGGATGCAGTACGGGATGTAGGACCGACCACACCTGCTACGAAACGTGGTTTTTCCGCTGTGGAAACTGCATTGCAAGCCTCTCTCGCCAATGTTGCGCCAGCCACATTAAGTTCATACACCAATGCTTCCATACCATAATCAGCCATCGATGCCGCATTGGAATTAAAGGTGTTCGTTTCAAGAATATCCGAGCCTGCATCCAAATAAGCCGTATGAATGTCTTTAATAATCTGCGGTTGCGTCAAACTTAAAAGGTCATTATTGCCCTTTAAATCACCCTTCCAATCAGCGAAACGTTCACCACGATAATCCGCCTCTTC
>JAUZQR010000156.1 GCA_030950865.1 Mariprofundaceae bacterium
TGTTTGATGCTCTTTGATGTGAATATCGGTATTATCTAATGCTACAACACCATCAAAGTGACGACTTAATTTTTCCGTGCGTATCATGGCGAGAATATAACACTATTTTTTTATAAAAAATAGTGTTGTTACATGCTTGCTTGGGAAAGAGATTTTTTATTTAAGTCATTTTCTAGATTTTGGATTTAACATGAAGAAATGTTTATATTCCTCATAGACAAAACATCATGCATAAAATGTGTGATTCAAGTAGTATATGAGAGAAATAAAATAAGGTGTTTGGAGACGTTTGAATTCAACCATAATACATGGAGGCAGCTATGAGTAAGTGTAAACGTTTGTCTAAAGCTGAGTATGAAAAGGCACTGTCAGATATTTATGTTGAATTGGTGAAGTGGCAATATTGGATTAAAAATCAAGGCTTACGCGTTGTTATTGTGTTTGAGGGCAGAGATGCTGCTGGCAAGGGCGGTACAATAAAACGCCTTCTTGAACCTTTGAATCCTCGTGGCTGCAATGTGGTGGCTTTGCCTGCGCCATCAAATCGTGAAAAAACACAATGGTACTTTCAACGTTATGTAAATCATTTCCCATCCGCTGGTGAAATCGTGGTGTTTGACCGTAGTTGGTATAATCGCGCGGGTGTTGAGCGGGTTATGGATTTTTGTACAGATATGGAATACCGAGAGTTTTTACGCTCTTGCCCAGAGTTTGAGCGTATGCTGGAGCGTTCAGGAATCATATTGTTGAAATATTGGTTTTCGGTAAGTGATGAGGAGCAAGAACGTCGCTTTCAAAAGCGTGCAAACGATACAAGTAAACATTGGAAACTTAGCCCTATGGATTTGGAATCGCGCAATCGCTGGGTGGAATATTCACAAGCCAAAGATGAAATGTTCTTTTACACGGACATTGCTGAAGTACGGTGGCATGTTGTCGATGCTGATATAAAAAAACATGCACGCTTAAACTGCCTGAGCCATATTCTCGACTCCATTCCCTATAAAGATATTGTTCCTGAACCTGTGGTATTGCCTGAAAGGAAGAGTAAAGGAGAGTATAAGCGCCCAGACATGGACACGCAGCTTTTTGTACCAAAGAAATATGGTTAACATCTTTTAGGCGCTACTTTGTATTCTGATACGCGGTAAAAATCGTGGAATATTTTTTGTTGTGATACACAGCTTATGTCTTTTCCATGTGTTGCTGCATGCTGTTTAAGTGTTTGCTCTAAGTCTTCATGCCAAAAACTTACAAGAAATGGCTCAAGCGTCGTTAGAATGCAGCGAAATAGTGGGAATTGGTAAAGCCAGTGGTGTTTTGGTAAGGGGGCATATTCTGTAATAATCAGTGACCCGTTAGGATCCAGTACACGCATACATTCTGAGATTGTGTTCACACGCGCTTCATGTGGCATTTCATGTAAAAGAAAGAAGAGTATGATGGTGTTAAATGTGTTATCTTTGTATCCGAGTTGTTCAGCATTCATTCTTGTTGGAAGCAATGCTGATGAGTGACATTTGCTACTCGCGAGTTGCAACTGAATGTTTGCAGCATCAGTGATATGCAGTGCCTTGCTGCCAAGGACTTGGCTAAGGTTTGGGGTCAATGAGCCATAAACACAAGTGAGCTGTAAAACACTGTCTTTTGAGGCACCTTTAAAGCGACTTAAGGTTGCCTGCATAAGCTTTTGATACTGGAAAAATAAAATAGCATTAATGATGGGCTGGTGATCAAAGAACCATACTGACTTTGACCACAAGTATGCCCACCAATAATACTTGGCAAGGTACCACGGCATGCCATCAATAAAGTGGCGGTAAATTTTCATCGTTAAGGCAGCTTATATCTTTGTAAGTATAAGCGTGCTCGTATTGTCCTAGTTATTGAACAGACCGAATATAGCTAACCAGTGCATCAATTTGTCCAGATGAGAATTTTTTGCCGTATGCTTTCATCATTTTCTTTTTTGCACTGCCATTGGTAATAGCATCATGCAGTACCGCATCATCTTGGTTCATAGATTTGAGTGCAGGACCAACTTTTTTCTTTCCAATGGCATGGCACATTTTACAATTTTTACTAAACAGTTTCGCCCCATCAATACCATCTGAAGCCATAAGTGGAGATGTGGTAAATCCTAATAATGCCAGTGCTATGAT
>JAUZQR010000157.1 GCA_030950865.1 Mariprofundaceae bacterium
GAGCAAACGGGTATCACCGTAGTTTCAGACTTTCGTAGTCGTGATATTGCCGCTGGTGGTGAAGGTGCTCCACTTGTACCATTTTCCCATCAAAAATTGTTTGCAAACCTCAATGGCACAACCGCCATTTTAAATATTGGTGGCATTGCCAATGTTACCGTTCTCAATGCTGATGGAAGTATTCAAGGCTTTGACACGGGTGTTGGAAACATGCTTATGGATGCACTGATGCTAGAGCTCAGTGATGGTCGTCATGCCTACGATAAAGATGGTGGTTTAGCCAGCACAGGAAAAGTCTGTCAAGCATTACTCGACACATTATTACAACATCCATTTATCCAGCAAGAGCCACCAAAATCCACTGGTCGCGAAACATTTGGAAAAGACATGCTTCATCGTTTATTGGCTTGGTCTGACTTATCCGATGCGGATCGCATGGCAACAGCTTGCGCATTTACGGTTCAAAGCATCCTCAAACAAATGATATTTTTTAAAGAGCCTCCCAAACGTTGGCTTATATGTGGCGGGGGGGCATGCAATCAACATCTGATGCAGGCGTTAAATCACGCACTAACACCAGCAGAAGTTTGCAGCACTGCACAATATGGCATCGCGCCTGAAGCTGTAGAAGCCGTATCTTTTGCACTGCTTGCCCAACAAACATTGCTTGGAAAAAACAATACGCTGGCAGAAGTTACAGGTGCTAGGCACCCCGTATGTGGCGGTCAAATCATCCCTAGCAATAATTGGCAACAAGTATCACAGTGGATACACGCGCAAAACAACCACTGCGACTAAACTTTGAGCGGCCCATCCAAAAATGCCATCTCTTCCCACACATGGGTCGCATGTCCATCAGCATCGCGAAAGCGTAAATTATGTTGATGCGGAACCAAACGATTGGCGCGCCCATAACTATCTTCCTGCACATCTACACCTTCATCTCCAGACAAAATAAGCAAATCATCCTCAATCAGAAGATCAACAATCTCATAGGCTTGACCCATATAACGCACTCTTCGCCCAATCAATTTCCGTAAAGCAGCCGCATCCTCAACCAGTGCTTGCAATCCTGATTCACTCATCCCATGCTCCTCCCAGTGTGCTATCATCCTAAATATGGATTATAGCAGTAGTGTCGAGTACAAACATTAAAAAGTCTACTGATACGAACACCATGCAGGAGAAAGCTTATGGAAATCTGGCAAACGTTACAACAATGGGTCATTCTAGATATTCCTGCTTCCCGCTGGTTTTTAGCCTTTATTTTGCTTGCAATAACCATTGCTGTTCAGCGTTATCTTATTAAAGGCTTTCACCATATCACCCATGCCATCACAGCACACACAGAAACACCTTTGGACGACCTACTACTCACCGCTGCCGAAAAACCCGCCAGTTGGCTGATTCTTATGCTTGGCTTGATGGTTAGCATGCATATGTTAAACCCACCTTCTGAAACATTCCCTCTTGTTGATATCGCTGATAAAGCTGCCCGTCTTGCAGTCATTGCACTTGGCAGTTGGTTCACTTGGCGACTCATTGATGGTTTTTCAGCCTACTTTAGTGCCCGCGCAGCCCACACGCACACAGCTTTGGATGATCAACTCGTGCCTTTTATGAGTAAAACACTGAAAATATTTCTTGTTTTCACACTTATTCTCGTTTTAGCTCAAAATATGGGCTACTCCATTTCAGGTTTGATTGCCTCATTGGGCATTGGCGGACTTGCCATTGCGATGGCTGCCAAAGATACCATCGCTAATATATTTGGCTCCATTATGATTCTGGTTGATCGTCCTTTTACTATCGGTGATTGGATTAAAACCAAAGAATTTGAAGGTGTGGTGGAAGAAGTTGGCTTTCGCTCCACACGCATTCGCACTTTTGCCAAAACGTTGGTCAATGTACCAAACTCACAACTTGCGAATATGGTGATTGATAATATCGATGCCATGCCCAAACGCCGTGTAAAAATGCGTATTGGTATCACTTACGACACCACACCTGAACAAATGCAACAAGCCATTACTTCTATTGAGAATGTTTTGAAAAATCATGTAGGCGTAGATCAGACCTTTTCACTGGTAAAATTTGATGCCTTTGAAGACTCTTCGTTATCTATTTTTCTCTACTATTTCACCAAAAGCACCCATTGGGATGAGTATTTACAGGTTCGCCAAGAAATTAATTTAGAAATCATGCAAGCTCTAGAAAAACTCAAGCTCGAATTTGCTTTCCCCAGCCGTTCACTTTATTTACACGATATGGATAAACATCCGACAACTAAGAAAAAGAGTAAGACTCAATAAAACGTAACGAGTCAGATTGCCACTGATTTGTTCGAGACCACGACAGAAAAGCGCAGCTTACTACTAAGTGAGCATTTTCTAACGCAAGCATCGGGCAAATAAATCAGGGGTGAGCTGAGCC
>JAUZQR010000158.1 GCA_030950865.1 Mariprofundaceae bacterium
CCTAGTGTGAATCCAATACCCGCTGCTGCCCAGCCCGAATAGGAATTCAACATCGACACAATCACTGGCATATCTGCACCACCAATTGGGATAATCAACAAGACACCCAATAACATCGCAACACCCAGCATAATCAAGAAAGGAGTCCAAGACGGCTCGATACAGAACATCACACCAGCACCAACCATGACAATACCCAGCAATAAATTAAGCAAATGTTGCCCTGAAAATGTTACAGGGCTGCCAGATAATGAGCCGTGCAACTTACCAAAAGCAATCAATGATGCGGTAAAGGTAATCGCACCAATAAATGTCCCTAAGAACAACTCAATTCGACTGGCAACATGCAAGCTTCCTGAGGCATCGGCAATACCATAACCAACAGGGTTCGCAAAAGCAGATACAGCAATAAATACCGCTGCCAAACCGACCAATGCATGCATAAACGCAACGGTTTGCGGCATGTGCGTCATCGGTACTTTTTTAGCAGTCACAGCTCCAATCAAGCCACCCACCGCAATGGCGGCAAAAATCCACGCATAGTTCTGCACCGATGACAGTTGCAACGTCACCACAACTGCAATAAACAGCCCTACCATGCCAAATGTATTACCACGACGTGAAGACTCAGGCGATGCCAAGCCTTTGAGTGCTAAAATAATCAGTACCGATGCAGCCAAATAGGCCAATGCCACCATATTTGCGGATAACATAACTTCCCCTTTACCTTTTTCTGCCTTACGAGCGTTTCTTAAACATGGCAAGCATGCGTTGCGTAACCATAAAACCACCAAATATATTCACCGATGCTAACCCGACAGCAATCAAACCCAATACTGTTGCCAAATTCATTTCAAGTGGACCGCCCGCGATAATCGCGCCAACAATTACAATACTGGAAATCGCATTGGTCACACTCATCAAGGGCGTGTGTAGTGCAGGTGTTACGTTCCAAACAACATGATAGCCAATAAAAATAGCCAATATAAATACTGAAAACGACATCACAAACGGATCTGCGCTTTGCTCAATAACGTGCCCAGCCTGACTTACAACATCACCAACCAATAAAGCATCAGACATAGCTACTCCTTCTCACCCAACAACTGTGGTTTTAAAAACTCACCATCTTTACAAATTAATGAAGCGACAATCACTTCATCATCCATATTTATATTTAATACAACAGATTCGCCTTCCGATTCTGAATCCAACATTGGGGAAATAAAATTAAACACATTGCGTGCAAATAGCTGACTGGCATCAGTTGCCATCAATGCTGGAATATTGCTTGTGCCAATCAATGTCACGCCATCTTTAACCCATACTGCATCTTTTTCTGTAAGCGGACAGTTTCCACCTGCTTCAGCAGCCATGTCCACAATCACACTGCCTGCCTTCATCTTAGCGAGTGTCTCTTCCGTAACCAATACAGGTGCCGCACGTCCAGGAATCAATGCGGTGGTGATAATAATATCCGATTTAGCTGCATGCTCTGCAATCAATACTGCTTGTTTTTCTTTATATTCATCGGACATTTCTTTGGCATAACCACCTGCATCTTCGCCATCCGCATCATCCGCTGGAACTTCAATAAACTTCGCCCCCAAGCTCTCCACCTGCTCTTTGGCTGCGGCACGCACATCAAAGACTTCAACCATGGCACCCAAGCGACGTGCTGTGGCAATAGCTTGCAAACCAGCAACGCCCGCCCCCATAATTAAAACTTTGGCAGGTTGAACGGTACCCGCTGCAGTCATCAACATAGGCATAAAACTTTTATAATGCTCAAGTGCCAAAAATATTGCTTTGTAACCTGCAATATTGGCTTGGGAGGAAAGCACATCCATGCTTTGTGCGCGTGAGATGCGCGGAATCATCTCCAAACAAAAGCAGCTCAAACCAGCTTTGGCATAATCATTCAGCAAGGGATTGGAAAAAGGCGCAAACAAAGAAGCCACTACAGTACCCGATGACAATTGCCCTAATTCTTCTTTCGAGGGTGCACGAACTTTCACAACAAGATTCGCATCTTTACAAGTATCGGCAAACGAATCAGCCAAACTTGCACCTGCATCAGCAAATGCAGCATCCGTCAAATCAGCATGCTCTCCAGCACCTTTCTGCACAACGACTTCACAGCCTGCGGCAATAAACTTCTTTACCGTTTCAGGTGTTGCCGCAAGACGCGTTTCATAAGCCAAAGTTTCAGTTGGAACAGCAATGCGCATCAGAGATCCCCCTCACTGGATAAACGAAAGCAGAACCTTAAACACGCCACAATGATTTACAAGCGTAAGGGCACCTGCGTCAGCATGCTTGTAGCAACAACAGGCAACGTTAAATCAATTAATTCAGATGCAGGAACAAACACATGGGCATAACGAGATAAATCATCATCCAATATATCATCACCATACATCAGCAAATCCAAATCCAACGTGCGTGGCTTCCAAGAACCTTCTGTACGATCCCTACCATACTTATCTTCCAGTGCTTTCAACCAATGAAGAAGCTCGAATTTCTCGGGAACATTACTCAACAAGCAACAGGCATTAAGAAAATCATCACCATCCATACCAATGGCCGCTGACTGATATACATTTGAATATACAACATGCGAAAAATATTGTCTCATATCCTGACTGGCATATTGCAAATATTTCTCTGGATCAATATTTGAACCCATACCAATAAGTGCAGTGGTCACTACATCACACCGCGTTCAATCAACACTGCCACATTTTCAGAACCACGTACTGCGCCTGGCTTGGACATTTTCAAACGCAACCAAGGCACTTGAAATTCTTGCAATAAAATAGCCGCACATGATTCTGCTAATTTTTCAATAAGCCCGAATGAAGAGCCTTCCACAAACTCAATCAGTCGCTTGGATACCGCTTTGTAATCCAAGGTATCAGCAATATCATCGCTTTGCCCTGCTTTGGAAATATCCCACGCCATTTCAATATCCAAACGAACCATCTGTCGAATTTCGCGCTCCCAGTCATAAATGCCAATAACCGTACGAATTTCCAAACCTTCAATCAATACCAAATCATGTTTCATTGCTTAATACCCTTAAAAATATTCCGTATTTAAACTTGACTCTTAACCACAAAACAACAGGATGCGCCGCTTTCTTGGGAGGGAAACTAAAATGACTGTAGATACCATTAAAGCAACTGATGAAATTGTTTCCTGTTCCGACAATGGTCAACACCCTTTGGTTTACATTAACCTGAAAGACGGCAAAGGAAAGTGCCAGTATTGTGGTCAGTCATTTGAGTTGACCAATACAAACCCCAGCAAAGCACACTAATACAAGCTAAAACTCTCATTGCATTTGGCGCACCACTTCAAATAAAGTAACACCCGTTGCCACAGAAACATTCAACGATTCAACTTTTCCGGGCATCGGAATACTTAACAACTGATCGCAACCCTCACGCACCAAACGACGCATACCTTTACCTTCTGCCCCCATCACAATGGCATTTTTACCACTGAATTTGGTCTGATAAACTGTATTTTCTGCTTCGCCAGCCAAGCCTGAAACCCAAAAACCTGCATCTTGCAAATCTTTTATGCTGCGCGCCAAATTTGTCACCCTTAAAACTGGCAAGCGTGATAATGCACCGCATGCACTCTTGGCAACAACAGGGGAATCCAAGCTTGCAGCATGATCTTTGGGTACAACAATACCTACACAACCCGCCGCCTCTGCCGTGCGAATACATGCGCCAAGGTTGTGGGGATCGGTTACCTGATCAAGCAACAAAACCAAAGCTGTGTCTGTACCTTTCACATCAGATAACCAAGGCTTAAATTCCAACAAACCTTTGGGCTGCACACGCGCTACAACACCTTGATGGGGAACACCCTCTGCCAAACGCTCCAACGCTTCGCGAGGCACAAAAGACACACGCACTTTATTTTTCTTTGCCAAATGCACCAGCTCATTCAAACGCGGATGATTCTTGCCTTTTACAAACAATAATTCATCCAGCTTTTCATTGCTATCCAAAGCATGTTTTACGGCATGAATACCTGCCAATATACTCATCTCAACTCATCCCCATAACTACAAAAATCATAGTCCCACAACCATCTGTAACAATTTATCTGATTCAAACGTCTGATATTCACCCGCTTCCAAACCCAAAGAATCCAATGATAAAACGCCAATTTGAATGCGCTCTAGCACAGTTACATGGTTCCCAAGTGCCGCAAACATACGCCTTACCTGATGGTAACGCCCTTCATGCAGCACTAAATTCACGGTATTATCACCTGTAACTTCTAATTCTGCGGCTTTGCATGGTCTATCATCTGCATCCAACATCAATGTGCCACTGGCTAATTTTTCCGCCTCATTGCCCGTCAAAGGCTCCGCTAAGGTAACGGCATAGGTTTTAGAAACATCATGTTTGGGGCTAGTCAATTGGTGATTCAAGGCTCCATCATCGGTTAAAATAAGCATCCCTGAGGTTTCCTTATCCAAGCGACCTACACTGGATAAAGCTGGCTTTCGCCCCAACCAACGCTCTGGAAAATCAGCATAAATAAGCCGCCCATCTTCTTTGCGTGAACACACCGCTCCCAATGGTTTGTAATAAACCAGCGTTAGCCCATCAGGGTGGTCCAATGCTTTACCTTCGAGCATTACTTGTGATGCCAATACCTTTTGCGATGCTGATTTCGCCACTTGTCCATCGACTGTTATCCAGCCAGAGCGCACCCAATAGCCCACATCTTTGCGTGCGCCATAACCTAAGTTTGATAAGATTTTTTCTAAACGTTCCTTTTTCGCTGACAACTTACCGCACCCCATGCATGATTTTAAAGCCTTGCGTCTCAATCACAGTTTTATGACTCCTCAAATGCTTCGCCAATACAGCCTCATAGGGAAGTTTACGATTTGCCACCATATAAAAATGACCACCGCGTTTTAAACTGCGACAACCTTGCGCCACAATTGCCTGACCCAGCTCAACATCTTGGGCTTGCCCTGTATGAAAGGGAGGGTTGCAAATGACATAATCCAGTTTCCTAGGTGAATCATCCAATTGCGCATCCAGCCAATAAAGCTGCACTTTATTCTGCCATGATTGAACATTTTTCTTTGCACAATCCAACGCCATATGATCCGCTTCGACCATATGCCATTGTGTAATATCCGAACAATGCTTCAAAACACGTTCTGACAGTAATCCGTAACCACAGCATAAATCCATACCATCACCTGTCAATTCAGGTAAATACTGTAATAACAATTCCGAACCAATATCCGCCCTATCCCAACTAAACAAGCCTGGTTGGGAGTGCAAACCATGCGGTTCAACACGGCGCATATCTGCCGCACTTATCCATTCTTTCGCCATTTCTTCATTAAAACCAG
>JAUZQR010000159.1 GCA_030950865.1 Mariprofundaceae bacterium
TACTATCATCGGTATGAATTTCATCCACACGCTTACGAAAATCCCCCAATTGTTCTCGCATTGGTTTTAGCACCTCATCTAGGCTGCTACGGTTCTGCTGGTTAAAAACTTTACCTTTTTCTTCAAAAATTTGATTGGCAAGAACTTTAAATTCATTACCCAACTTGGACTTTGCTTCATCGAGCAATTGTAGCTTTTCAATCGAAGACTTACGCTCTTCTTCTAATCTAGTTTCCAGCTTGCTTACATTCGCTTTATAATCAGAAACTTTTGCATTTAATGTATTGATGATGGTGACTTTTTCAGATAGTTGCGTTGTTAAAATCTCGACTTGTTTTTCTGTCTGTCGTACACATTCATTAAGCGATGCATGGCTCACCATTTGCTTGGTTAAATCTTGCATATGCACATCAATCAACTGCTTTTGTGCAAGCACATCCTCTCCAAGTTCCTGAATGGTTTGGCTCAACTCTAGAGTGCGTATTTTTTGTCGCTGATATTGCAACCACCATAAAAGCAATAAACATACGATTCCTACAGAGAAAAGCATGATAATTTGTTCTACTTCAAACATCATTGATACACCCTATCTACCATGAAATACAACAACTATGTACCTGAAAAAACACAAAGCAACTGCCTTTCAAATACATGCACCATATTGTATGATATTTCAAGAAAATTAGATGAGGCTTGCGATGCTGCGCATAGGATTTAGAGTCGTCGCCTGATACCATTAAAATTCTGAATCTGCCGCGTGTAGATGAGCAATAAAAATAAAGGAATACCATGTCATTTCACCTATCCCCTATGAATTTATCTGGCAAAGAAGTGCTACCTCTTATTGAAGGAGGTAAAGGTGTTGCTGTTTCAACGGGTGAAACAACAGGTGCATGGGCAAAAGCTGGCGGTATTGGCACTTTTTCTGCGGTAAATGCTGATAGTGTCGATGAGCAAGGTAATGTAATCCGCACCGTCTACCATGGTAAAAGCCGTAAAGCTCGATTTGAAGAGTTGGTTGCACAAGGTATTGCTGGTGGTATCAAACAAGCACAAATTGCCCATGAAGTTGCCGAAGGAAATGGTCGCATTCATATGAATGTGTTATGGGAAATGGGTGGTGCAGAACGCATCTTGAAAGGTGTTCTTGATAAGGCAGGTGACATCATTCATGGCGTAACATGCGGTGCTGGCATGCCATTTAAGCTCGCACCATTGGCTGCGGCTTATAATGTCCATTATTACCCTATTATTTCATCGGCTCGCGCATTTCGCGCACTGTGGTTACGCTCTTATAAAAAACACCCTGAATGGTTGGGTGGTGTGGTATATGAAGACCCTTGGTTGGCTGGTGGACACAATGGTCTATCCAATTCAGAAGACCCTAACAAACCACAGGCTCCCTACCCGCGTATTGTAGAGCTGCGGCAAACCATGAATAAATTTGGCT
>JAUZQR010000016.1 GCA_030950865.1 Mariprofundaceae bacterium
TAGCACGTGAATTGGGTTATTCACGGCTTATGCAGTGGATTCGCAAAGATAATGATTTTAGTATCAAGGCAAATTATTGGGATCAAGCGGGTCGCGAGTTAAAACATCTCAATATTTTAGAACTGGAACAAATATCAGACATTTGGTCAGCCAAAATGATTGAAATGGTCAATATTCAAAGTAACCATCACACACGTCTAGAATTTGCCAAAAAAATATACAATACAACGATGAAAGACCGCATGTTTACACAACGCACACTCAAACGCGGCTACCGTTAAGGAATTACTATGTCATCTATCTTTTCATTTTTTGTTCACCGTGCTTGGTGGATACTGATACTCATTGCACTGATTACAGGCGGTTTTGTATCACAACTTTCTTCCTTGAAAATGGAAACCAATATTGAAGAAATGTTACCCAAAAGCATGGATGCTTATGCCAATAAGAAAAAACTCGAAAAAGTATTTTCTTCAGCAGATATGGTGGTGGTCGGTATTACCAATTATAATAACCCACAAGGCATTTATAACCCGCATACCTTGCAACTCATTGATGAGCTTACGCAATGGATGAAGCAACATAAAGAATTCCGAACCTTGGCATTGGCCGACTTGATGAGTTTGTCCACCATTAAAAACATTCGCGGTACAGCCGATGGCATGGAAGTTGAACAGTTTATGGAGCGTCCCGTATCCAGCCCTGAAGATATGACACGACTCAAACAGCGACTTATCGATAATGGGCTATATATGGGTTCAATCGTCAGCAATGACGGCAAAGGCACACTGATTGTTGTACGTCCAAGCTCAGAATATGTCGGACATTACCATGATATTTACAAACTCATTAAAAATAAAGTTGATGAGATTAATGCCCGTGGTGGTGAAGAGTCCATACTCATTACAGGTCGCCCTATCGTAGAAGGTGTCTTTGGTGTTTACATGCCACAGGATATGCAAAAGATGCAACCCATCATCTTGGCATTGCTAGCATTATTATTATTTTTCTCATTTCGTAATATTCGTGGCGTACTCATTCCATTAACGGTCGTTATTTTATCCGAGCTTTGGATGCTGGGAACCATGGCAGCAGCGGGTATCCCCATTTACACGGTTACCACCCTTCTGCCTGTGCTTATTCTTGCTATTGGCATTGCTGATTCAGTCCATTTGCTTACCCATATTCGCACCGAAGCGGGACGTGATGCTGACACCGACAAATTCACAGCCATCATTCGTGCTATGCAAGCTATGTGGTCACCCATTCTTATGACGACATTAACCACCGCCGTAGGCTTTTTAGCCATGCTAACATCTGAATTGTTACCCATGCGTTTTTTCGGTGTTTTTGCCGCAGTTGGTATTATCTATGCGTTTATCATTACCATTTTATTTATTCCAGCCATTGAAGCCGTACTTCCAAGCCGCGAGAAGTCCTTAGATAAGCTTGCATTCACCCGTTATATCCAGTGGATGACAAAACTAACGCTGACTTACCCTAAGAAAATCCTAGCAGCCTTTAGTATATTATTTTTACTATCCGCGATTGGGCTATCACAATTACATGTGAACTCATCACTGGTCTCAGAATTTCGTCCTTCTGACCCTATTCGCCAAGCAGATATAACACTCAATGAGCATTTTGCGGGTACAAACTCGTTGGATGTCATGGTGGATTCAGGCAAACAAGATGGCGTGCTCGAACCAGACTTTTTAGCGGGCTTGGCAAAACTACAACATCGCGTTGAACAAGAATCTGTTGTTGGTGATTCCTCCTCCATCGCCGAAATGCTCGCAGAAATGAATAAAGTCATGCATGCAGGCAATCAAAAATATCATGTGCCGCCTGATTCTTCCGCACTTGCAGCTCAATATTTATTGCTCTATTCCTTTTCTGGTGCACCCGATGATTTCGACTCTTTTATTACTTCAGATTATCGCCAAGCACATATTCGTATCCAAATGAAAAATGATAGTAGTGCTGACGCTAGTAAGATTATTGCTTTAATTAGAGCCAATGCAGCACAATGGTTTCCTGGTGACAATGTTGAATTTGCAGGCACTGCATATACCAGCACCACCTTTTCGGATTTAATTATTACTGGGCAAATACAATCCTTACTACTCGCACTAAGCATGATATTTATTTTATGCCTATTGATGTTCCGCAACTTTAAAGATGCGGCACTAGCCATGCTTCCTGTCACGTTGGCTGTTATTGTCATTTATGGGGTTATGGGTTTATTTGGCATTGCATTGGAAATAGGAACCGCCATTACAGGTGCAATGGCACTGGGTATTGGTATTGATTTCGCCATTCATTACCTCTATCGCTACCGTTTCTACAGCACAGAAAAAAGCTCTCATGCAGAAGTTGTAAAAGCTTGCAATGAAGACACTGGACGCGCTATTGCCTTTAATGCACTGGTGGTCATTGGTGGTTTTTTAGTATTGCTCACTGCCAATCTTTATCCACAAGTAAAATTGGGGGCATTGGTCGCATCTTCCATGGTGATTTGTTACCTCGCCACGTGTTATTTATTCCCAACACTACTTGAAAATGAAAAATAGCCTCCTTGCGATACTGTTGCTTGGCTTTCTTTTTAGTACACAAAGCCAAGCTATTGAATGGACTATGCACGGCAGCTTAAAAAATGAATCTGC
>JAUZQR010000160.1 GCA_030950865.1 Mariprofundaceae bacterium
CCCAAGAATTAGTTCTTATGAAATATCGAAATTGGGTGATGTATTTCTTTTCTCGATATCTGATGAGGATGACGGTTAACAAGTTCATCTAGAAAGACTGCTTAGTTTTTATATGTCAGAGGGTGTGCTTTCAACGGTATCGCGTAAAACCTTGAACAACATACGGGATGATTTGGGTGGTTTATTGCCTTGAATTTCTCTAAGCGCATTTCGTATAAGTTGGCGAATGCGGCTAATGTCGCTTTGTGGATATTGCTCCAACCATGCATCCAAAGCATGTACATCTTCTACATCAAGCAAACGATCACGCCAGCGTTCAACCACATGAAATTTTGCATTGGCTTTGGCAGCACCAAATTCAAGGTCATTGATGGTTTTTTCGAGCAGTTCCGTGTCCATTTCGCGCAATAGTTTACCAATAAACTTAAAATGACGTTTGCGCGCGCCATTTTGATGAATAGCTTTTCCTTCTATCAGAGACTCACGAAGCTCATCGGACATGTTCAGACGACCCAGTTGTGCCATATCCAGTGATTCCAGCTTTTTGCCAAGTTTGACTAAAGCAACTGCTTCACGTTTTAATTGTGATTTATTGGGGCGAATAACCCGTTCTTCTTCCTCGCCAAAGATATTAACAGGTGATTCTTCCTCTATGGGTGGGCGCACTTTATTTACTTTCTTCAGCACGCAATGATTTAGCGAGTTTATCCAACACACCATTGATAAAACCTCGGGCAGGTTCATCGGTATAATCACGGGCTAATTCCAATGCCTCATTGATAATCACACGGTAGGGTATTTCCAAGCGATTTATCATTTCCCATGTTGCCAAGCGCAGGATGTTTAGTTCCAAAGTAGCAACACTGCGTAGGCTGCGATTAATTACGGTGGTGATTTTTTCATCCAAATCATTACGGTTTTTAAGTACACCTTCCACCAAAGCACGCAAGTAATCCTGATCTTGTTGCTCACGGTCTTCTTCTTGTAGTCGACCGCTAATCAATGCGGGAATGGCAGCATTATCACACTCACCACTTTGCCATGCATAGAGCACCTCAACAGCAGATTCGCGAGCTTGATGACGGTTAGGACCAGCGCCCTTCAGTGGTTTATTCACTACGATTCTCCAATATCTTCGATTTCTCTAAGCAAGGCTGCAATTTCAACAGCGGTTAATGCCGCTTCCGCACCTTTATGCCCATGTGTACCGCCAATGCGATCTATAGCTTGTGCATGGTTATCCACAGTTAATACACCATTGGTGATGGCAATATCACCACATTCGGCAATATGTCCAATTGAATCCATGGCAACACGGCAAACATGCTCAAAATGGGCTGTGCCACCTTGAATCACGCAACCCAAACAGACCAATGCATCATATTTATCTGTTTGTGCCATGGCCGATGCCAAGGTTGGAATTTCTAATGCACCAGGCACATGTACGATATGTAGATTCGCATCTGTTGCACCGTGCTCTTTTAATGCTTTAACAGCACCATCCAATAAACCTTCGGTAATGTCAGCATTAAAACGACTTACAATAATGCCGATTTTCATACCTGTCGCATCGACATTACCTGCTAGGTGAGGGGCATCCAAACTCATATTATTCTCCAGCCTTGCCTTCTGCATGAATCATATGACCCATTTTATCACGTTTGGTCTGCAAATAGGTTATATTATCTTCATGGGCTTGCACTTCAAGCTGTACACGCTCAACCACCTCCAAACCATAACCATCCAAAGCGATGATTTTTTTCGGATTATTGGTGAGTAAATTAAGTTTGCGTAGACCAAGGTCGCGCAAAATTTGTGCACCAATGCCATAATCTCTTAAATCTGATTTAAAGCCCAATTTTTCATTGGCCTCAACAGTATCATGCCCTGCATCTTGTAGTTGATATGCTTTGAGTTTATTCAGCAAACCAATACCGCGACCTTCTTGGCGAAGATATAAAATAACGCCTTCACCTGCTTCAGCAACTTGGCGCATGGCAGCGTGTAGTTGTGAGCCGCAATCACAGCGGCGTGAAGTGAAAACATCACCTGTTAGACATTCAGAATGCACACGCACCAAGCAAGGTTTATCTGCAGTCGGATTGCCCATGACTAAAGCGACATGTTCGGCATCATCCACCATATTGGTATAGCCCAGCATATTAAAATCACCAAATTCAGTCGGTAGGCGCACTTCTACTTCACGTTTGACCAATGAATCATGTTTCAAGCGATGTGAAATCAAATCTGCAATGCAGCCAATCTTAATATCATGTTTTTTGGAAAACTTTTTCAACTCTGGCATGCGAGCCATCGTGCCATCTTCATTCATAATCTCGCAAATCACGCCAGCAGATTTTAGCCCAGCCATGCGTGCTAAATCAATAGAAGCTTCGGTATGCCCTGCCCGCACCAGTACACCACCTTCGCGCCCTTTGAGTGGGAACACATGCCCTGGTGAATGAATATCTTTGGCTTCTGCGTCCGTTTTAATGGCTGTGCGAATGGTGTGCGCTCTATCAAATGCAGAGATACCAGTGGTTACACCTTCAGCGGCTTCAATGGACACGGTGAAATTGGTTTTAAATTTGGAGTTAATATTGGCTGTCATCAAAGGCAAAGCAAGTTTGTCCACTTGTTCTTCTTCAAGCGTTAAACAAATCAATCCGCGCCCGTGGGTTGCCATAAAATTAATGGCTTCGGGTGTTACCCATTCCGCAGCCATGACCAAATCGCCTTCATTTTCGCGATCTTCATCATCGGCAAGGATAATCATGCGTCCAGCACGCAATTCTTCAATCAGTTCTTCACAACTGGCAAGGCTCATTTAGTCTCCTCAGACTTATTTTGAAAGTACATGATACGCTCTACATAGCGTCCAAGCATATCAGTTTCGATGTTTACATGGTCATTTTCTTGTAATTGACCCAGATTTGTGTGCGACAAGGTATGTGGAATGAGGTTGACGGTAAAGCAACATTCATCCACATCATTGACCGTTAGGCTTGTACCATTGAGGGTGACCGAGCCTTTTTTAACAATATAACGTGCTAATGCTTGTGGTGCAGTAAAGGTAAATGCTTTGTGCTCACCAATATTTGAGATGTTTTTGACCATTGCCAAGCCATCAATATGACCAGTCACAATATGCCCACCCAAAGCATCGCCCACACATAAAGCGGGCTCCATATTGACCTTTTTACCAATCTTAGCATCAGAAAAAGTAGTAAGTGCAAGGGTTTCCAGCGATAATGTGGCTGACCATGTGTTTTTGTTTGGAAAGTCGGTGATGGTCAAGCAACAACCATCCACAGCTACCGAGTCGCCCAACTGCCAACGAGACATCTTCAAGCTGCTTTCAAAGCTTAGATGGCTTTGTTGCTCTTCGTGGTTGATATCGCGAATTTCTCCGACATCTTGAATAATTCCTGTAAACATAT
>JAUZQR010000161.1 GCA_030950865.1 Mariprofundaceae bacterium
ATCAAATCCGCAGCATTTAATGTTTGACCACGTAAGTCTTTATTATCATCGGATAACAATGCCAAATAGGCAGGTGTGATGCTTTCAGCCAGTGGAACTTCTGTAGGCAATAGCCCTGGATAAGCGCGTTTGAACAATTCAGTGCGTACACGCCCTGGATTTAAGGTATTAAAGCGGTATGATTTATCAGGGTGCTCACCTTGCCACATCGCAGCCACATAGCCGAGTGCACGCTTAGCAAAACCATAGGCATGCCAGTTGTTTTGATTATCGTCAATCATATCGCAGGTGGTAAATACAATCGATGCAGCCTCAGCACGACGCAACAGTGGCAGCATGATTTGCGTGAGCATATTCGGCGCTGTCAGATGAATGTCCAAGATGCCGCGAAAAATATCGGCTTTAATGTATTGTAAAGGGGTACAGCGATCAAAGGAGCCCGCGCAATGCACCAATCCATCCAAATGGGGAATTTGGTCTTTTAAAGCCAGAAATAATTTACCGTAATCATCAAAGTGGGTGAGATCAAATGGGATGCATAAACAACGCCCACCAAGCTCTTCAATGCGTGTCTGGGTCACGCTCAAAGCATCTTCATTGCGACCAAGTGCAATCACACTGGCGCCTTCTGCACCCAATGCAGCAGCTACTTGCTGACCCATGCCATCGGTTGCACCTGTGACCATGATGATTTTATTTTCAAAGCGTTTTGACATGCAAATCTCCCCATATTCCCTCTTGCCGCGAGATATTAACCATAGAAGGCAAAGAGCGCACATAGAATTTTATGATTCGTTTTTTTAGCGTGGTGTTATGCTTCGCATGAATCTACAAAAAATGAATGAATAGAGGTAACACATGGCAGAACATCAGCATATTTTTTCGATGCAGGGCGTTGGCAAGGTTGTCGATGGTAAAAAAGAGATTTTAAAGGATATTTATTTATCTTTTTATCCAGGCGCGAAGATTGGTGTGTTGGGTCTAAATGGTTCGGGTAAATCGACATTGCTAAAAATCATGGCTGGTTTGGATACCGATATTTTGGGTGAAGCGCGCCCAGCCCCACGTATTAAGATTGGTTATTTGGCGCAAGAGCCAGCACTTGATGAGAGCAAAGATGTGCGTGGCAATGTCGAAGAAGCCGTGCAAGAGATGAAAGATGCTTTGTCCGAATTGGATGCGGTATACGCCGCTTATGCTGAGCCTGACGCGGATTTTGATGCTATTGCCAAGAAACAAGCGCAGTTAGAAGATTTTATTGAAGCTGGTGATGGACATAATTTGGATAGAAAGCTTGGCATTGCTGCTGATGCTTTGCGCTTGCCTGATTGGGATGCTGATGTATCGAAACTATCGGGAGGGGAGCGTCGCCGTGTGGCACTTTGTAAGCTTTTGCTATCCAACCCAGATATGTTGCTTTTGGATGAGCCAACCAACCATTTGGATGCGGAATCGGTAGCATGGTTGGAGCGTTTTCTGCATGATTTTACAGGTACAGTGGTTGCCGTAACCCATGATAGGTATTTTTTGGACAATGTTGCAGGTTGGATTTTGGAGCTGGATCGTGGCAAAGGCATTCCATTTGAAGGTAACTATTCATCTTGGCTTGAGCAAAAAGAGAAACGCCTAGCAGTTGAAGAAAAGCAAGAGTCTTCGCGTCAAAAAGCTATGAAACAAGAGCTTGAATGGGTGCGTCAAGGCGCCAAAGGTCGCCATGCTAAATCCAAAGCACGTTTGAAAGCCTTTGATGAGTTATCTAGCAAAGAAGCGCAAGAACGCAATGCTACCAAGCAGATTTATATTCCTGTGGCGGAGCGTTTGGGTGATATTGTGATTAAAGCCGAACATGTTGTGAAAGGTTATGGCGATAGAGTGCTTTATGATGATATGAATTTTAATCTTCCGCGTGGCGGTATTGTCGGTGTGATTGGTGCCAATGGTGCAGGTAAAACCACACTATTTCGCATGATTACAGGTGAAGAAAAACCTGATTCAGGTGAATTGACCATTGGTGAAACAGTGCAAATTGCCTGTGTGGACCAGTCACGTGATGCCCTTGATGGGGATAAAACCGTTTGGGAAGAAATCTCAGGTGGTACAGATACCATGATGTTAGGCAATGTTGAAGTGCCTTCGCGTGCGTATTGTGGTCGTTTTAACTTTAAAGGCGGCGATCAGCAGAAGAAAATTAAATTGCTCTCGGGTGGTGAACGCAATCGTGTGCATTTGGCGAAGATGCTGAAAGAGGGTGGCAATGTCTTGTTACTCGATGAGCCGACCAATGATTTGGATGTGGAAACTTTGCGTGCGCTTGAAGAAGCACTTCTTGATTTTGCAGGCTGTGCCGTCGTAATTTCGCATGATAGATGGTTCTTGGATCGTATTGCGACGCATATTCTCGCCTATGAAGATGAAGGGCATATTGAATGGTTTGAAGGCAACTTTGAAGAATATGAAAAAGATAAAGAGCGTCGGCTGGGTAAAGATGCGACGCAGCCGCATCGGATTAAATATAAGAAGCTAGTGTAATATGAAAGCCCATTTAGAGAAACCTAAGTGGGCTTTTTATGTTTAAGATACATGGAGGAAGTAAGTATTGAAGGTTATCTATGTAGGCAAGAACAGTGGTAAAGGAAATGATGGCTGTGGGGGGGAAGGTTTTATTGCTTTGCATGATAATAATTGGAATGGTAATCCCCCCCCCCCCTCAAAAAAAAGATGATGAGTGTGGTTGTTAATCAACTAGACTGAATGATAAAAAGGCGAGCCGTTTGGTTAGCCTTTTTTGTTTTAGCGGCGCAAATCTTAAAAATAAAACAGTCTGTTAGACTAGAGCCATGCCAATAGTTTAAAAAACGCTCATATTCGGAAATTTGCGAGTTTTCTCATTTCATAAATGCTGAAAAGAAATTATTCTGATAGCATTCGCCAAGCAAATAATATGATATAAATGATGATGGAGTTGTGAATGTCGAACAATGATACTGCCAGTGCAGAAGCACCAATTTTTAGCTTGCAACGTGTGTATGTGAAGGATATTTCTTTTGAAAACCCCAATGCGCCCGAAGTGTTTAATAGGGTAGGTACACCACCAAAAATTGAAATGAATCTTGGACTGTCAAACAGGCAGGTAAACGACGAGCATTGGGAAGTATCCTTAAAGGTTGCTGCGACTACGCGTGACCAAGAAAGTAATGATTTACTGTTTGAAATTGAGGTAGAACATGCTGCTGTATTTTTTATGCAGAATATTCCTGCTGAGCATATCCCAACCTTACTTGCGGTTGATTGCCCAACCATTCTTTTTCCGTATACCCGTCAAATTGTAAGTCAATTAACTGTCGATGGTGGTTTTATGCCATTTATGTTGGAGCCTGTTAATTTTAGAGGGATTTATGAAAATCAGCTTCAACAACAAACAGCAGAAAAAGAGGGCGCGACTGTTCAATAGGCGTTGTATTGTAGTTGTTTTTATAAATATCTGGAAAATAGTCATAAAAAATTAAAAGGTTGGATAAATCATAGTGCAATTGCCTGACAATTTAACAGTACGTGGTAAGAAAGTGTCATGGCGGCATGAAGCTTTACAAGCCGATGAACCATTGCTTGCTTGGGATGGACTATTAAAAGCGCGAGGCTTGCATGCTTCGGATGCATACTTCTCGCCAAAGCTATCAGAGCTCCCCAACCCTTTTGACATGCAAGATATGATAAAGGCTGCTGAACGTGTGGTTGCGGCTGTATTAGCAAGTGAGCGGATTCATATTTTTGGTGATTTTGATTGTGATGGCGTATCTGGCACAGCGATTTTAACTGAAGCCTTACAAGCGGCTGGAGCAAGCGTTACATTCTCTATTCCGCACCGTGCCGATGATGGGCATGGCATTGGTGTTGAGCCTGTGCGTGAAGCTGTTGAACGAGGTGTGCACTTGGGTATCAGTGTCGATACTGGCACAACATGTTTTGATGCGTGTGATGCGGCGGTTGAGCTGGGTTTTGATTTGATTGTAAGTGATCATCACTTACCAGAACAATCCCCTGAAGAAACATTGCCCAAAGCCTTTGCATTACTTAATCCTGCACGTGAAGATTGTGGTTTTGCAGATAGAAAGCTTTGTGGAACAGGGGTGGCTTTCTTTTTATTGATGGCTGTCTGGAAGTTGTTGTCTGAGCAGGGCAAACGCCCAGATTATGATTTACGTACACTGCTCGATCGTGTGGCTGTAGCTACGATTGCTGATGTGATGGATTTGGTCGGTGTGAATCGCATCTTGGTTTATCATGGTCTGCAACGGCTCAATACACAGCCATGTGTTGGCATGAGCGCATTGATGAAGGTAGCACGCGTAAAATCAGCAGTAACCGCTGAAACCATTGGCTTTTATTTGGCTCCGCGCATCAATGCGGCAGGGCGTATGCGGCATGGCGAAGAGGCGATGCGTTTGCTTTGTACACAAGATATTAGTGAAGCAGAGCATTTGGCAGGTGTGTTGGATGAGACAAACAAACAGCGCCGTAAGGTTGAGGCTGAGGTGTTTAAACAAGCTGAATTGATGCTTGGAGATGCACACACTTTGGCAGTCAATCATAAAGACTGGCATGCTGGCGTGGTAGGTTTGGCGGCAGGGCGTTTGGCACGCAAACATGGGCGACCAGCAGCGGTGGGCTTTATTGATGGTAATAATAATATTCGGGTGTCGCTGCGCGGTGTTTCAGGCTTTCACATTGGCAACTTACTGCATGCTTGTTCAGATTTTCTTGAAGGCTTTGGTGGTCATGCTGGCGCTGGTGGAGGCTCGATTAAAGCGGGTAAATGGACTGCATTTGTTGCAGCTTTTGCGAAGGCGATTCAAGAGCAAGAAAGTGGTGAAAATCAGCATATGGATTGTTTGGTGGATGGTGTGTTGGGATTGCAGGCTATGCATGTAGGTTTGGCAGAGCGCTTACAACGCTTTGAACCGATTGGACGTGGAAACCCTGCTTGTACATGGTTGCTCAAAGATGTGCATATTGCTGAGCGTAAAGATTTGAAAGGTGGTGTGATGCGCTTAAGTCTGAGTGATGGGCATCGTTATGTGCCGAGTATTGTGTTTGGTGGCGGTGCTTTGAGTGATTCTTTGCAGGCTGGGCAAGTGGTTTCTGTGCTTGGGCAATTAAAGGTGGATGATTGGCGTGGCAATGGTGCGATTCAGTTTGTGGTGGAAGATGTGATTGATAGCGTGGTTGAAAATATTACATAGAACCATATCTTGCGATAAGTTTTTTAGGTGGTTTTGGAGTCAAAGATGAGTATTGAAGATCAAATAGCAGGCTTTAGAACGCGCACAGAAGATTATGGCAAGCGTTTGGATGCGCTGCGGAGGTCACTTTGACATTGATAGCAAAAAAGAAGACCTCATTGAGTTAAGCGCACGTATTGAAGACCCTACATTGTGGGACGACCCAGCCAAAGCACAGGAAATTATGCAGCAAAAAGCTAGGCTTGAGCAGGCAGTAAAAAAACATGAAGATGCAACATCGAATTTGGAAGAAGCCTCGATGTTTTTTGAAATGGGCATGGATGAAGATGATCAGGATTCTCAATTAGAAGCAGTGGCTGTACTTGATACGGTTCAAGCAGCCATTGAAGGTTTGGAATTGGCTCAGATGCTCGGTGG
>JAUZQR010000162.1 GCA_030950865.1 Mariprofundaceae bacterium
TGTGCCGCCAGCACCCTTTAAACATGTCAAAGAGGTGATTGAGCGAACATTTAAAAAACCATTAACAGGCGAAAATGGTTTGTTTGCATCTTTTGATGAACAAGCCATTGCGGCAGCTTCCATTGCACAGGTTCATTTTGCAGAATTGCACAATGGTCGCCAGGTGGCTGTGAAAGTCCGTCGTCCGCATATTCATAAAACCATTGAAGCGGATTTGGCGATTTTACGGTTGTTGGCAGCGATGTTTGAGCGCTATTTTCCCGAATACCGCCGTTTAAAAGCACAATGTGTGGTTGAAGAATTTGCGACCAGTATTCGTGGCGAATTGAATTTGCGTGCTGAAGCAGCGCATGCGAGCCGCTTTGCAGAAAATTTCAAATCCCTTGACGGTGTACGTGTTCCTGAAGTGTTGTGGGATTATACTCAAACAGAAGTTTTAACTAGCGAACGTATTGTAGGTATTCCCATTGATGAACGTGATGCACTGCGTGCAGCAGGTCATGATACTTTAAACCTATGTGAGCGTGCAACGACGTTATTTTTCCATATGGTATTTGTGGATGGTTACTTTCATGCAGATATGCATCCCGGCAATATTTTTGTAGCGGCCAATGGTGATATTGTGCTCTTAGATTTTGGCATTGTTGGACGTTTGGAAGTGCGCCCACGTCGCTACTTAGCAGATATGCTGTTGGCATTTTTGCGCGGTGATTATCGTAAAGCCGCCATTGTGCATATTGAAGCGGGTTATGTGCCGCGCAATACCAATATTTCAGCTTTTGAAGATGCCTTGCGTGAAGTTGCGGTGCCTATTTTTAACCGCCCATTGGGTGAAATATCCATTGCGGAATTATTGCTGTGTATGTTTGCAGTAACAGAGCGCTTTCAAATGGAAACCCAGCCAGAGTTGTTGTTGTTGCAAAAGACCATGGTGGTCATTGAAGGTGTTGCACGCGAATTGGCAGATGACATCAATATTTGGGAGCTTGCCAAACCGCTCGTATCCAAATGGATGATGCAGCATATGGGACCAAAAGCACAACTCGAATTTATGGCGAGTGATGTCAAAGATCAGTTGCATGACTGGATGATTTTACCTTCACGTATGGAGTCTGTATTCGAGCATATTGAAAATACCAGCCAGACCATGAGAGACCAAAAACCATCGTATATATTGCTTATGATGGGAGCATTGTTCAGTGCTTCTGGCGGTGCAGCGTTGGCTGCTTATGCGATGGGTATACCCGAAGCCGCTCAATGGGGTGGGTTTGTTGGCGCTGGCTTTTTATTGGCAGGCATTGTGATGATTATACGGGCAAGGTAAGTCTGAATCCTATGAGCAGCAGTCTGGCTGCCTGTGATAAAGAAACAGCTAAATTATAGTTATATTTAAAGAAAAACTTAAAATAGCCGATATAAACATATGCCTTTAGTTAAACAACTACCGCTTGCAATGATTTTTCTAGCACTGCTTATGTTTTGGGCATTCCCATCTGATATACAGGCTGAATCCATGCGTCAATGGACTATTAATATGCAGGATGAGGCAGATGGTTATGCGCGGTGGTTAGATCACCCGCCAAAGAACAGAAATCTTCATGACGATGCTTTGGTCGTACGAAAATTTATTTATACCTGTACCATGTTAAAGGCATATTCTTCAAATGATTGGTGCGGGTCATCGTCACTCACTATGAGGTGGCTAGGATATGCTAGAAAACATGGCTTTGACTCAGAAATAAGAGGCTACAAACAAACAACTGCTGGTAACTTTAGCTTTCCCAAAAAGATTCTCAAAGAAATTAGTAACTCACTCAGTAAAAAGAAACGCTAGGAGCCACCGTACTTAGCTGATTGTAAAACCCTTGGCACCACGGCGCATGCCAACAGGACCAGTGCGAGTGATTTCGATAATGCCAAATTCATCAACCTTATCAAGAAAGTCATCCAATTTATCAGCAGTTCCCGTTAACTCAATGATGCGGTATTCGTCCGAATCAGCGTCAACTAGTTTCGCACGAAACGTTTCAATCAATGCATCTATTTCTGAAGATGCAGGTGTTTTTACAAGTAACATTTCACGTTCAAGATGTACCATATGTGAAATATCTTCTGTTTTGATGACAGGGATCAATTTATTAAGCTGTTTCTTAATTTGCTCAATGATATTTTCATCACCACGCGTGACCAAGGTCATGCGGCTCACTGTTGCATCCAATGTTGGAGCCACACTCAAGCTTTCAATGTTATAACCGCGTGCGGAAAATAGCCCTGCCACACGTGTTAATACACCAAATTCATTCTCAACCAGTACGGTGATTGTATGTTTCATGATAACACCATCTCATTCAATGCCGCACCAGCAGGCACCATTGGAAATACGTTTTCTTCTCTTGCAATCGCAATATCAACAAATACGAAACGATCTTTTACAGCAAAAGCTTGCTCAAGCCCGGCATCAAGTTCTGCAACCGTATCAATACGAATACCCACGCCGCCATAGGCTTCTGCAAGTTTTACAAAGTCAGGCAATGAATCAAAATAGGAGTGTGAGAAACGTGATTCGTGGAACATCTCTTGCCACTGCCTAACCATGCCCATGTAAGCATTGTTGAGCAGTACCACAACAATAGGTTGTTGATACTGAAAAATAGTTGCCAATTCTTGAATACACATTTGAATCGAAGCATCACCTGTAAATACCACAACCTGCTCATCTGGTTTTGCCATTTGAGCACCAATCGCAGCGGGCAAACCATAACCCATGGTTCCCAAACCACCAGAGGTTAAGAAATGATGGGGTTGTTTGAAGCCATAATGCTGCGCTGCCCACATTTGATGTTGTCCAACATCAGTGGTAACAATGGCATCACCGTTGGTGATGTCATGCACCTTACGAATCACTGTTTGTGGTTTGATGGCTTCATCTTCTTTTTGCTCAAAACCCAAACAATCTTTTGCACGCCATTCATCAATTTGCTGCCACCATAACTTCAAGGCTTCGGTATCGGATGATTTGTTTTGATGCGTCAACTCATCCAGTAATTGTTGCAATATAATGCCCACATCACCGACAATGGGTAAATCGGCATGAACATTTTTGGATACAGATGTTGGATCGACATCAATATGAATAATTTTTGCATCGGGTGCAAAGGCATCTAGGCGACCAGTCACTCTATCATCAAAACGTGCTCCAACAGAAATCAATAAATCACAATGCGAAACCGCCATATTGGCTTCATATGTGCCATGCATGCCGAGCATACCGACAAAATGTCTGTCATCAAAAGGAATGCCGCCCAAACCCATTAAAGTATTGGTTACAGGCATATTTAGTTGTTGGCTAAGCTCAAGCAATAATGCTGCTGAGCCTTTGGCATTCATCACACCGCCACCTGAATATAGCATAGGGCGTTTGGCTGTAAGCATGGCTTTAATTGCTTTTTTAATTTGACCGTGATGTCCCGCTGTTTTGGGTTGGTATGAACGCATGTTTATATGTTCTGGCCATTCAAATTCACAGACTGCAAAACCAATATCTTTGGGAATATCGACCACCACAGAACCTGGGCGACCTGTTGTGGCAATATGAAATGCTTGGCGGATAATTAATGCCAAATCTTCGACACGTTTCACCAAGAAGTTATGTTTGGTTGCTGAGCGTGTGATGCCGACAATATCTGCCTCTTGAAAGGCATCGCTGCCAATCAATGCAGAGGGAACTTGCCCTGTAAAACATACATTAGGGATAGAATCGGCATTGGAGTCTGCCAGACCTGTAACTGCATTGGTTGCGCCTGGCCCTGAAGTTACTAAGGAAACACCACACTTACCCGAAACCCGCGCATAACCATTGGCAGCATGAAGTGCCGCTTGCTCATGGCGTACTAGGATATGTTTAAAATGATTTTGTTGAAAAATCGCATCATAAATGGGCAGTACTGCTCCGCCAGGATAACCAAAAATAGTCTCCACGCCCTCTCGCCTTAGGCATTCCACAAAGATTTCAG
>JAUZQR010000163.1 GCA_030950865.1 Mariprofundaceae bacterium
GCTGCGGGCAAGGTTTGCGGTATTGTAACCAACCGTGACATTCGTTTTGAGAGCGATAGCAAAAAACCTGTTAGCGATATGATGACTCCGTTAACACGTTTGGTCAGCGTTTCTCCAGGCACAAAGCTGGCAGCATGCAAGGCATTGTTTTGTGAACACCGAATTGAGAAATTACCTGTGATAGATAGCGATGGTTGTTTGCAAGGCATGGTAACGGTGCGTGATATTGAAAAATCTACTGCACATCCCAAAGCAGTACGGGATAGTTTGGGTCGCTTGCTTGTCGCAGCGGCGATTGGTGTTGGACCAAAAGAAATGCAGCGTTTTGAAGCCTTGTTTGCCGAAGGTGTGGATGCAGTTGTGGTTGATACTGCTCATGGTCATTCGCAAGGCGTGATTGATCAGGTGCGTGAAATTAAACAAAAATACGGCGATGATATTCAAGTCATTGGTGGCAATATTGCAACTCCAGAAGCAGTGCGTGATTTGATTGCTGCGGGTGCAGATGCAGTGAAGGTTGGTATTGGCCCTGGTTCGATTTGTACGACGCGCATTGTGGCAGGTGTGGGTGTTCCACAATTAACAGCGGTGATGCAATGTGCTGATGCTGGGCATGAGCTTGGTGTGCCAGTGATTGCCGATGGTGGTATTAAATTCTCTGGCGACTTTGCCAAGGCTATGGCAGCAGGTGCGAGCACGTGTATGTTTGGTTCGATGTTTGCAGGTACGGACGAAGCACCAGGCGAGAAGATTTTGTATCAAGGTCGCACATTTAAATCGTACCGTGGTATGGGTTCGATTGGTGCGATGCAGAAGGGTAGTAAAGATCGTTACTTTCAAGGTGATGTGGATGAAGCGATGAAACTTGTTCCTGAAGGTATTGAAGGTCGTGTGGCTTATAAAGGTTCTTTGGGTGATATTGTGCATCAACTGGTGGGTGGTTTGCGTGCTGCAATGGGATACGTTGGTGCGGAATCCATTGAATCCATGCATAAACGTGCAAAATTTGTGAAAATTACAGGTGCAGGCTTGAGTGAGTCGCATGTGCATGATGTAACAATTACGGAAGAAGCACCGAATTACCGACTTAATTCTTAATAATTTAACTGCAGTGGCAACATGGCGCACATGTGGCGCATTTTTGTTCTGTAGGTTGTGGTGAGCAAACATGGATAAAATATTAATTCTCGATTTTGGATCGCAATATACGCAGCTCATTGCGAGGCGTGTGCGTGAAGCCAAGGTATTTAGTGAGCTTCATCCTTGGGATATGTCCGAAGATGCTATTCGTGCTTTTGCACCATCAGGCATCATCCTTTCGGGTGGTCCGAACTCTGTTTATGATGATGAAACACCGAAAGCACCACAGGTAGTGTTTGAGTTGGGCGTGCCTGTGTTGGGCATTTGTTATGGTATGCAGACCATGGCTGAGCAATTGGGTGGCAGTGTTGAGACAGGGCACGTGCGTGAGTTTGGTTATGCTGAAATTTTAAGTAGTGGTGATTCACCACTGTTGCGAGGCATCGAAGATAAAGAGAACGGTGTGTTGGATGTTTGGATGTCACACGGTGATAAAGTCACTGCATTGCCAGACGGTTTTCGTGTATTGTGTAGCAATGATTCGACACCTATTGCTGGTATGGCAGATGAAACGCGACATTTTTATGCTGTGCAATTTCATCCAGAAGTCACCCACACCAAACAAGGTAAGGCGATATTAAGTCGTTTCTTGCACGAGATTTGTGGTTGTGGCGAATCGTGGACAATGCCGAATTATATTGATGAAGCAGTCGCGCATATTCGTGAGCAGGTTGGTCAAGATGAAGTGATTCTTGGTTTGTCTGGTGGTGTGGATTCATCGGTTGCAGCCGCTTTGTTGCATAAAGCTATTGGCACACAATTGACCTGTGTGTTTGTGGATAATGGTTTGTTGCGCTTGAATGAAGGCGCAGAAGTGATGAAGACCTTCTCTGACCATTTGGGTGTGAAGGTTATTCATGTCGATGCATCAGATGTATTTTTAGGGCATTTGGCTGGCGTGGAAGATCCTGAAGCCAAACGCAAGATTATTGGTCGTGAATTTGTTGAAGTATTTCAGCAGGAGTCTGCCAAATTGCCGCAAGCCAAATGGTTGGCACAAGGAACCATTTACCCTGATGTAATTGAATCAGCAGGTGGAAAAAATGGTAAAGCCAAGACCATCAAGAGCCATCATAATGTAGGTGGCTTGCCTGAAACCTTGCATTTGAAATTGTTAGAGCCTTTGCGCGAGTTGTTTAAAGATGAAGTGCGTGAGTTGGGTGTAGCTTTGGGATTAGCGCCAGAGATGGTGTATCGACATCCATTCCCTGGCCCTGGTTTGGGTGTGCGTATTTTGGGTGAAGTGAAAAAAGAATATGCTGACTTATTACGCCGTGCAGATGCAATTTTTATTGAAGAATTACGCGCATCGGGTTGGTATGAGAAAACATCACAGGCATTCGTGGTATTTTTGCCTGTAAAATCTGTGGGTGTGATGGGTGATGGACGAACGTACGAATGGGTTGTAGCACTTCGCGCTGTAGAAACGCAAGATTTTATGACTGCACATTGGGCGGAGTTGCCGCATGCATTGTTGGCAAAGGTGTCCAATCGTATTATCAATGAAGTGCGTGGTATTAATCGTGTGGTGTATGATGTTTCAGGTAAGCCGCCTGCAACAATAGAATGGGAATAATAGTTTTTGAGATAGATAATAATAAGTAATAAGAGGGTATTATGAAAAAGTATATCGTAGTTGCTGCCGTAGCGATGTTGGCAGCATGTTCACAACAAGAGAGTTCAGCACCAAAGCAAGCCGCACTTGATACGGAGCTATCAAAGGTAAGCTATGCCATTGGTTTGGATGTTGCGAATTCACTGAAAGGCTTGGGTACAGACATTGATCGTGCTGCGTTTACAGAAGCGCTTAATGTCCAGTTGGATGGTGCAAAAGCACGTTTGAGTGCGGAAGAAGCAATCAAGATTAAACAAGCTTTTTTCCAAAAACGTGCGGAGAAACAAGCTGAAGAACGCAAAACAGCGGGAGCTGCGAATAAAGCCAAAGGTGAAAAATTCTTGGCTGAAAATGCTAAAAAAGATGGTGTAACAACTACTGCTAGTGGTTTGCAGTATGAAGTATTGAAGATGGGTGATGGTGCAAAACCTGTAGCAACGGATAAAGTAAAAGTACATTACCGTGGTACGTTGCTTGATGGCACGGAGTTTGATTCTTCTTATAAACGTGGTCAGCCTATTTCTTTTCCATTGAATGGTGTGATTAAAGGTTGGACAGAAGGTGTGCAGTTAATGCCAGTTGGCTCGAAATTTAAATTTTATATTCCATCAGCTTTGGCTTATGGCGAACGCGGTGCTGGCGCAGCGATTGCTCCCAATTCAACACTGGTGTTTGAAGTGGAGTTGTTGGCGATTGAAGCTGAAAAGCCTGTAGAGAAATCTGCGAAATAACTGTGGAAGGATGAATAAGTAGAGAGGGGGGGGGGCGACTTGCCTTCCCTTTTTGCGTTGTGGTTTATTAGATAGCCTGAATGTTGGAGTGAATGATGTTTGATCGTTTAAGTGAAAAAATAGGTGGTATTGCCAATAAATTACGCGGTGTTGCGCGTATTAGTGAAGCAGATCTTGATGCGACATTGCGTGAAATGCGTATGGCATTATTGGAAGCGGATGTTGCCTTGCCTGTGGTTCGTCATTTGATAGCAGAGGCGCGGGAACGTGCTTTGGGGGCGGATGTTGCCAAAAGCCTGAACCCAGGTCAGGTGATTGTTAAAATCCTTAACGATGTATTGGCAGATGTATTGGGTGGTCAACGTCGTGATTTGGATTTATCGAAGATTCCATCGGTTATTTTATTATGCGGTTTACAAGGTGCGGGTAAAACGACCACAGCAGGCAAGTTGGCACGCTTATTAACATCGCAAGGCAAGAAAGTTGCTTTGACCAGTGTCGATGCCACGCGCCCTGCAGCGCGTGAGCAATTAGAGATTTTAGCAGGGCAGGTGGATGTGCCTTATTTGCTGGGCGAAGGTAATTCGGCTGCGAAGATGGCAAAGTCTGCCTTGCAGTTGGCACGTACGGGTGGTCATCATATCTTGATTCTTGATACAGCAGGTCGTCAGGTGGTTGATGATGATTTGATGCTTGAAATCAAATCGGTTGCAGATGCTGTGCAGGCGACTGAACGATTATTGGTCTTGGATTCGATGACAGGGCAAACAGCCTTGCAAATTGCTGAGCAGTTCCATGCGACGGTCACCTTATCAGGTTGTGTATTGACCAAAACCGATGCTGATGTGCGTGGTGGTGCGGCACTTTCTGTAGCGCATAGCACTGGTGTGGCTGTGCGTTATGTGGGTACAGGCGAAAAGATTGATGCTTTTGAATTGTTTGATCCGCAACGTATGGCTGGGCGTATTTTAGGGCAGGGTGATGTTGTTGGTCTGGTGGAGAAGATTCAGGCGAATGTTAATCAAGAAAGTGCTGAAAAACTGGCTAAGAAGGTTAAGAAAGGTTCGTTTGATTTGATGGATTTTGCTGAGCAGTTGGGTCAAATGCAGAATATGGGTGGCATGACGAGTATGTTGAAGATGCTGCCAGGTGTAAATTTACCGAAAGAAGCCTTGTCACAAGTCGATGATAAACCCATGAAACGTATGCAGGCGATGGTTTATTCCATGACGGGTAAAGAGCGCCAATACCCTCGGCTTATCAATGGTAGCCGCAAGAAGCGCATTGCAGCAGGTTCGGGAACAAGTGTGCCTGAGCTAAATAAAATGCTTAAACAGTTTTCTCAAATGCAGAAAATGATGAAAAAAATGAAGGGTGGCAAAGGCAAACGCATGATGTCACAAATGATGGGGCAGTTTGGTGGTATGGGTGGCGGCATGGGTGGAATGGGCGGTATGCCTAAGATGTAACGCCACATTGCTTTTTTGATGTAACAATAAAATTAAAATGATGACTTTTAAGGCTTGCCAGTTATAGTGCGCGCCTGATTTTGGAGGTTTTGAACTATGGCAACAGTGATTCGCTTGCAACGTGGTGGACGTAAGAAACGCCCG
>JAUZQR010000164.1 GCA_030950865.1 Mariprofundaceae bacterium
GAAACAATCAAACGTCTTCAAGTAGGCATGGAAACTTTACGCCAAAGTTAAATAAAGCGATGAATAAATAGGCAATAATAGACTAGCGTTATCTGAAATATGCAGTTGATGTTCGACAATTCATAGTTGCCAATCTATGATTGCCTTTTTTTTAGGCAGAGGTATATCTTGATTCAAGCTCCACTCCCTGGTTTTTCACTGGGTTCTCATCGCATTGACCCTCCTTTGGTATTAGCACCCATGGCAGGGATTACGGATTTACCATTCCGGCGTATTTGCCGTCGTTATGGCATTGGTTTAACTGTCACTGAAATGATTGCTTCCCGCGCTGTAGAGCAAGGGCGTGAACGCACCGAGCGTATGGCAGAGCTGGATGACGATGAATCGCCTGTTTCCATTCAAATTGCAGGCTCAGACTCTAAATTTGTCGTTGAGGCGGCACATTGGGCGGTGTCGCGTGGCGCAGATTTTGTTGATATTAATATGGGCTGCCCTGTGAAGAAAATATGTAAACAGGTCGCTGGTTCTGCGATGCTCAAGGATGAAGTCTTGGTTGCGCGCGTGATTCGTGCTGTGGTTGAAGCAGTTGATATTCCCGTGACATTGAAAATTCGTACAGGCTGGGATGAGCCGAGCAAGAATGTTGAGCGCATTGCCAAAATTGCGGAAGATAATGGTATTCAAATGTTAACCGTGCATGGCAGAACGCGTTCGCAGATGTTTAATGGGCATGCCAACTGGGAAGATATTGGGCGCGCCAAGGCGGCAGTTTCGATTCCTGTGATTGGTAATGGCGATGTGGTGGATGGTGAAAGTGCATTGGAAATGTTGCGTGTTTCTGGCTGCGATGGGGTGATGGTTGGGCGAGCTGTGCAGGGCAACCCTTGGGTTCTTCAAGAGGTGCATGCTGCAATCATGGGTTTACCCAAACCTGCTGCACCGACTGCTGAAGAACGATGGACTGTGGTGGAAGAGCATATGCAGCATTTGGCAGAACATCATGGTGTACGATTTGCATCGAAAATGGCGCGTAAACATGTGGGTTGGTATAGCAAAGGGTTGCGTGATTCGGCTGAGTTTCGTGGACATTTTCAACGTTTGGATGATTGGGAGCAGCAGTTGGATGTTGCGCGCGATTATTTTTTGGCGTTGGATGATGCTTTGCCGTTGGCGGCATAATGGTCGCAGCGCCTGAACAAGCTTTTCCATTATTGGAAATGATGCCAATGGCTGTGATATTGGTAAATCAAGAAGGTCATGTCACCCATGCTAATGAGTTGGCACAGGGGCATATGGGTACATCCTTGCGCTGTATGTTCAAACGTCATCTATCAGATTTTTTACAGCCATCATCGGAAGTAGACATGATGATTGGGCGTGCTTTGAAGGGTGAAACCGTTGCTGATGATGCCTTTTGTGGTCGTCAAAATCATATGCCGTATTCATTGCATTTTGGCCCTATGAAAGATCAACAAGGTGTGGTGATTGGGCTGATTCCTGAAGCCAACCGATCAGAAGTGGAAGAGCATGCCAAACGTCACGAGATGGCTGAAACGGTTGCGCGTATTGCGCTTGAAATGGCGCATGAAGTGAAGAATCCCTTGGCTGCATTGCGTGGTGCGGCACAATTATTACATGAGCAAAGTACAGGTGACGCGGCGGAGATTTCGGCACATATTTTGGCGGAAGTGGATAGAATTAAAGAGCGCATTGATACATTCTTACAAGTGGGCCCCAGAGCAGATATAGCCATGACAGAAATAAATATTCATGCGCTACTTGATGATGTATGCAAGGCTTCAGAGCATGTTCAGGTGCGCCGTGTTTATGACCCAAGCTTACCTGATTTATGGGTGCATGAAACGCGCTTGCGACAAGCTATAGAAAACCTATGGGTGAATGCTTTAGAAGCTGAATCAACATGTATCACGTGGGAAACACGTATTGCGCCTTTGGTCGCCTTGCCTGATCATCAGGGTATGGTTGTAGAGCTTAGTATGCGCAGCAATGGTCACCCTATTCCAGAGGCTTTACGGACTCATTTGTTTGAGCCTTATGTATCCAATAAAGCACGTGGAAGCGGTTTAGGTTTGGCTGTGGTTCAGCGTGTTGTGCAAGAGCATGGTGGACGTATCTCATTAAAAGCTGGAGCTGGAGATACTACATTTGTCATGCACTTACCTATTATCAAGGAAGCTTTAAAAAAGTCATGAATTCGAACCTTGTGTCCAGAGCATTCAAACTCAGCGTGGTAAATTTTCGCAATAGCTTTGCTGTTACGTGTAATTCTCGCCTTGGTTTTGAAAGCTCTGAATTACAATCTACTTCATCCAGATTTATTCAAAACTTCCTGAAGGAGAAACCATCATGCGCGCTTTAATTGTTGATGATGATGCAGGCATTCGCTGGATCTTGGCGCGGGTTTTAAAAGAAGAAGGTTTTGATGTGCTTGAGGCGGCCACCTTGGCTGATGCGGAATCGCTGCAAAAAGATGGTGTGGATTTGGTCTTTTTGGATGTGTTTTTGCCTGATGGTAATGGCATGAGCGCACTATCAGATGGCATGTTTAGCGCACCTGTGATTATGCTTACGGCTGAAACAACCTTTGGTCATGCTGCCGAAGCGTATCGTGAAGGCGCCATGGAATATCTTCCTAAACCCTTTGATTTGGATGAAGTTCGGGCTTTGGCACAGCGTGTACAGCCTGTAAAATCCAGCAAAAAAACTCGTAAAGCTGTGCAGGAAGAGAAAGAGCCGCAAAGCAGTATGATTATTGGTCGAAGTGAGGCGATGCAGAATATGTTTCGCACTCTTGGGCGTGTTGCGACTTCAGATTTAACGGTATTGATTACTGGGGAGTCGGGGACGGGCAAGGAGTTGGTTGCGCAAGAGCTGCACCGCTTAAGCTTGCGCAAAAAAGAAGCTTTTATTGCGATTAATACAGCCGCGATTCCTTCTGAGTTATTAGAAGCTGAGTTGTTTGGTCATGAAAAAGGTTCTTTTACAGGGGCAAATAAAGCCCGTGAAGGTCTTTTTGAACAAGCTGATGGCGGCACGTTATTTCTTGATGAAATTGGTGATATGCCGATGGCATTACAATCGAAAATGTTGCGCGTTTTGGAAACGGGCATGGTGCAGCGCATTGGTAGTAACCAAGAAAAAAGCGTGAATGTTCGCTTATTGGCAGCAACACATCAGCACTTACAACAGAAAATCAAAGAAGGTCTTTTTCGTGAAGATTTATATTATCGTTTGAATGTGATTCCTGTTCACATTCCGCCGTTAAGGAATAGGCGTGATGATATTCCTGAGCTGGCAGAGTTTTTATTGCAGCAGGCAGCCGATGATTTATCTATGGTGGCACCTATTTTATTGGATGATGCTGTTGGACTGCTTCAGCGTTATGACTGGTATGGAAATATCCGTGAATTAAAAAATGTAATGCGCCGTTTGGCGGTATTAACACCAGGTGCAAGTATTACTTTATCTGACGTTGCATTGGCATTGGGGCATGATGGTGTGCATGGTGCTGGGCACAAAGTTGAGACCTTGGACGAAGCTGTGGTGCGCTGTTTACGCACCTATATGGATCAGCTTGGTTATGCTGAAGCCACTGACATGCACCGTAATTTACTTGCCATGGTTGAGCCTGCCTTGTTGCGCTTGGTCTTGGAAAAATGCGATGGAAATCAATTAAAAGCTTCAGATATGTTGGGCTTGAACCGCAATACAGTGCGCAAATTAATCCGCCAATATGATATTGACCCAGCTTATTTCAAGCCGTAATTTTAAGCTGCTTTTTTAGCTTTTAGACGCGAAAAATATAGCGTTGTTTATATGCCCCTATTATTTAGGGTAGATTCTACGCATGACGTGATGAATTTGGGTGGTTATCATGCCCGCCATGTCTAATTCAACTGATTATTTAAAACCGATTTTACTTCGCCTTGGCTCCATGTCTTTGGCAATTACACTGCTGACTGTGTTGGCATTGGCATCTGTGATTGGCACGGTATTGCTGCAAAACCAAGACCAGGCTGATTATTTGCAACAATTTGGACCTATTTGGTATTGGGTATTTCGTTCGCTTGGTTTGTTTGATATGTACCATACATGGTGGTTCTTATCTCTACTGGGCTTCTTGATGTTGTCGTTATCTGTATGTCTGTGGCGCAATGTACCGCGTTTCTTAAAGGAAATGCGTGGCAGTAAAGTTGCACTATCGGATAGCGCGATGAAACATATGAAGTATAGCCGTCATTGGGATTTAAAGGGAACGAGTGCTGACAATGTATTGCTTGTCGCCAAAGAACGCTTAAAAGAGTGGCGCATTCGTGAAGAGCAACGTGGTGATGTGAGTTATATTCGTGCGGATAAAGGTAAATATCACAAATGGGGCTATATTTGTGTGCATTCAGCGATGTTGGTGATTTTGATTGGTGGCTGGATGAGTGTGCAATTTGGCTTTCGTGGTAATATGAATGTGGGCGTAGGCAGTAAAGAAAGTGAAATTAGCTTTTTGAAGGGCACCAGCACAGAATATATGAAAATGCCATTTGAAGTGCGCTGTAATGATTTCTCAATTGATTTTTACCCCAATGGAATGCCCAAAGAATTTAAAAGTAATTTAACCATTATTGATGATGGCAAAGAGGTGTTGACCTCTGATATTATTGTGAATGAGCCATTATATTATAAAGGCGTGCGGATTTATCAGGCGAGTTTTGGCGATGGCGGCTCTAATATTCATTTGAAATTATTAAAGCTCGATGGCAGTGGAGATATTGATTCGGCTGAGGCAAAGGTTTATACGACGTTTAAAGATGAGGCGACTGGTATTACCTTAGAAATGACAGACTTTCGTCCGCATAATGTTGAAAATATGGCGGAAGCAGGCAAAGCCAAAGATTTCCAAGATTTGGGACCATCGGTTGATTTTGTCATGCGTGGACCAGGTCTAAAACCTGTGAAAATTCGTAGTTTTATGGATGCTTTTGAATTAAACGGTGAGAATCGTGGTAATTTTATGCAGGTATCTTTTTCAGGTAATACCCAAGAATTTGAATCTGTAGCATTGGGTTTGGATATGAGCAATCCACAAGAGTGGGAGTTGTTGCAACGCTTTATTGTTCACTTGGCAGGTGCGAATTTGAAGAATCAGCAAAAAGCCAATATGCAGGCGTTTAAGGCTGCGATGGATGATGTGTTTGGTAAAGATAAACGCCCAGACAACTTTCAGGCGATGGCAATGCGTGTATTACAAGCAGTGCAAGTGATACCACGCTTACCTTGGCCATATATTCCAGTGCTCGATGATTATGATCAGAAATATTATACGGGTTTACAGTTGGCGGAAGATCCAGGGATGAATGTGGTTTGGACAGGCAGTGCCTTGTTGGTGATGGGGCTATGTATCATGCTTTATGTGTCACATCGCAAATTATGGTTGATTGTACGCCGTAAGGGTAATGATGTAAGTATTAGTTTTGTAGGGTTGAGCAATCGTAACCCGTTGAACTTTGATCGTGAATTTAATGAAATTTTAAGCTTGATGGATGACGATATGCAACAGTTGAAAAAAGGAGATGCCGTATGACAGCAATAGCAGAATCAAATGGACTATGGGAAAGTATGTATCAGGGGCGTACCGCATTTGTACGTTATTGGGCATATATTGGTTTGATGTTGGGTGCGGTTGGCTTGGCAATGTTTGGTGGTGATGGTTACACAGAAAATGGTTATATCTTCCAATTGGTCGGACAAGATGGGTTAATGTGGTTGGGTACGGGCGCACTATTGGGTGCAGGCTTGGCAATTGGCGCTTCGATGCTTCGACCTGAAATGATTGATGGTTATATTCCTAAAATGATGGTGTCATGGTTTGATGGCGGCGCTTTGATGCTTGTATTGATGGGTCTTCTTACTCTGCTTGAGCCAACAGCGGCAATGGTTTCGTATGAGGATCAAACGAATTTGTTCGCTGCCAATGTTATCATGACTATGAACGTATTGTTCTTGTTTTCAGCTATTTGTTATATTGCTTATTTGTTCGCACCAGATTCATTTATTGGCAGCATGGCAACGGCAACAGCATGGGCGGCGTTGTATGCAGGTGGATCAGCATTATTACTGCGTTGGTATGAGTCATATTTGTTTATGGATGGTGAAATTGGGCATGCACCAGTTTCCAATATCTATGAAGTATTTATTTTATTGTTCTGTATCGTAACAATTATTTATTTGCAGTGGGAAAAGCGCTATGAAGCTAAAGCTATGGGTGCATTTGTTATGGCATTGGTTGCTGCGGGTGTATTTTTCAGCATTTGGTTGGAGTCTGTGGGGCAAGCTGAAATTAAACCGCTGGTTCCTGCTTTGCAATCGTATTGGATGAAAATTCATGTACCAATGAACTTTGTTGGTTATGGTGCATTTGCGGTGGCATGTGGCGCGGGCATGGCCTATTTAACACGTATGTGGCTTGAAGCTCGCAACAGTAAAATGGTTCGTGTTTTCCCTAGCTTGGAACAGCTTGATCAGTTGGCTTATAAATCTGTCGCAGTTGGGTTCCCTGCATTTACGTTGGCAACGATTCTAGGCGCAGCTTGGGCGGCAGAAGCTTGGGGTGGTTATTGGTCTTGGGATCCAAAAGAAACTTGGGCGTTGATTGTGTGGTTGGTATATGGCGCATATTTGCATGTACGTATTTCTCATGGCTGGCATGGTAAAACTTTGGCTTGGTGGACAGTGATTGCATTCTTGGTGACAGTATTCTGTTTCTTGGGTGTGAATATGTACTTAGCAGGCCTACATTCTTACGGTCGCTTGTCGTAACAGCTGCTTATCAACATGAGTAAACCACTACGTAAAATCGTGTTCCCTACAGCGGGGATGGGCACACGCTTTTTACCTGCCACCAAAGCTACACCGAAGGAAATGCTAACCATTGT
>JAUZQR010000165.1 GCA_030950865.1 Mariprofundaceae bacterium
TATTCATGCCTGAGTCCTTTGACTTTCATAAACATTTTGCGCGTGTTGCACTTAGAACTTGAAACCGCCAACCATTTATATTCAAAAAAATACATTAAATTGACATTTATCTCACATCGCAAACAAAAAACAAAGCTGTTACACTGCCTTCTAAACCACCGATTACGGCTATAACTCATCTAAAATCACAACAAAATAACTCCACCTCTTTGACAAAAGACTTTTAACTGGTCTATAATTAAACTCTTAAAAGACCTTTAGGAGGATAAAATGGCTGCATCAATATTAGCAGATACCATCATTAGCATTTCAGATTTAAAGAGAAACCCAATGGTTGCCGTTGCTCAAGGTGGCGGTTTTCCTGTTGCCGTATTAAATCGAAATCATCCTGAGTTTTATTGTATTCCCACAGAATCCTATAAGGCTCTCCTTGATAAAATTGAAGATTTAGAAATGAATGCCCTAGCCGATTCAAGAGCAAAGCAAGAACGTATCGCAGTAAACATTAATGACTTATAAGCTTGAATTTGTGGTAGATGCTTTGAAAGAATGGAAGGCATTGGATAACACAATTCAAAAACAGTTTAAGAAAAAATTGACTGAGCGATTACAAAACCCAGAGCTTGCAGCATCACGCCTTATTGGCTCAAATAACCGCTACAAAATTAAACTTCGTAGCGCAGGATTTCGTTTAATCTATGAAGTCCACAAGCAAGAAGTCATTGTGCTGGTTGTGGCTGTTGGCAAACGTGAGCGCAATGCTGTCTATAAAGCAGCTGCAAAAAGAAAGAAAAGCACAGATTGCGCTCCATCAGCCACATAGCGCGCTATTCACTCAAGCATTGTAAAATGGAAATAGTCCAGTTTGCTGATTTATTAAGTGGACACAGAAGACATTTAGAAATACTGTCTAAGTTGGGGTATGATTTCTAACTATCAACTCGTCCACACGCTCCTGATGCTACAGCTCTTAACAAAACGTTATAAAAGATAGTCCATTATTTAAAAAAGGAGAAACTCATGGCCAAAGGCAAAGATTCCCAAAAGACTGTTAAAAAGAAGGCTGAAAAAACACTGAAAGAAAAACGCCAAGAGAAAAAAGAAAAGAAAGCCAATAGATAAACTGTGTTTGAGGGTGACGGCTTGCGCTGCCACCCTTTTCAAGCTTTCGAACAACAACATGAAAACATTGCTTTTAATATTACTATGGGTGATAGCATAACCAAGCACTTAAGCTTTGACGATTTTCTCCAAACCACCCACATACGGGCGTAACTTCTCTGGAATAACAACAGAGTCATTACCATGTTCATCAAGTTGCCAGCCGTTCTCCAAAACTGCTACCAACGTGCGTCCAATTGCCAAACCAGAACCATTCAATGTTGCCACTGCTTCTGGTTTGCCACCATCAGTTCTAAAACGAATACCTGCACGTCGCCCTTGAAACTGTGCAAATGATGAGCATGACGAAATCTCGCGGTAACAGTTTTGCGAAGGCAGCCATACTTCCAAATCAAATGTCTTTTGTGCTGAAAAACCAATATCACCCGTGCATAAATTTACCACTCGATACGGCAATTCCAAAGCTTCCAGAATCGCTGCTGCATGCCCTGTCAACTCATCCAAACCACTTAAAGCATGATCTGGATGCACAAGTTGCACCAACTCAACCTTATCAAACTGGTGTTGGCGAATCATTCCACGTGTATCACGCCCCGCCGAACCTGCTTCACGGCGAAAGCATGGTGTGTAAGCACAATGACGAATAGGTAAATCAGATGCATTTAAAATTTCATCTTGATATAAATTTGTTACAGGCACTTCTGCTGTCGGAATAAGAAATGCATCCTCACCTTCCAAAGCATACAAATCATCTTCAAATTTTGGCAACTGCCCTGTACCCGTTAATGTTTTGCGATTGGCAATAGCAGGCACCCAAACTTCTTCATAACCATGTTGATCGGCATGCATATCAAGCATAAACTGCATCAAACCACGCTCTAAACGTGCCGCAGCACCGCGCAATACCGAAAAACGACTACCAGCCAGCTTCGCACCAGCTTCAAAATCAAGGATTCCTAAAGCCTCACCAATATCCCAATGCGCTGGAACCTCATCTCGACGCGGCTCACCCCAACGACGAATTTCAATATTATCATCCTCATCTGCACCATCAGGTACAGATTCATGCGGCATATTGGGAATTTCCAACAAAGCATCTGTAAATGCTAATTCAGCTTCTCTGGCTTGTGCATCCAACAACTTAGACTGTTTGCCCACCTCACCCATACGCGCCAATTCTTCGGATGCATCTTCACCATTCTTTTTCTTCTGACCAATCAGCTTGGACACACTATTCCGCTCTGCTTGCAAAGCTTCTGACTGTGCTTTGACATCACGTTGAACCACATCCAAAGCATGCGCACGCGCCCATGCTGAACCCTCTGTTACAAGCGCTTCACCACGACGTGCTAAAGCCTTCTGCATGCCCTCAAAATCTTTACGAAAGGCTTTCCTATCAATCATTCCACATCACCTTCGTTGGCACCTGTTTCTTCACCGCTCCCAGCTTCAAACAATTCGGGTTCAACTTCATCATCCTGCTTTTCAACCACGCGCACAGCACCAATTACACGCTCTTTCTTATCACATTTAATCAAGGTAACGCCCTGTGTGTTACGACCAATCACAGAAATACCATTCATCTTCATACGCATCAAACGACCCGTATCGGTCATCATCATCACTTGATCATCATCAAGTACCTGAATCGTTGCCACCATCGAACCATTGCGATCACCTGTTTTCAAGGTAAATACACCCTGCCCACCACGTTTTTGACAATTATATTCTGATACCAAGGTGCGTTTACCATAACCATTTTCAGAAACCACCAACAATGAGGCTTTTTCTGCCACCAAGGTCATAGAAATCACTGTATTATCTTTCGGCATACGCATACCCGTTACACCGCGTGTGCTACGTCCCATGGTGCGCACATCCGATTCTTGGAAACGAATCAGCTTACCACCACTGGATGCCAACATAATATCCTGTTCACCATTGGATTTTACCACACCAATCAAACCATCATCTGCATCGAGTTTAATGGCAATAATACCATTGGTACGAATATTCTGATATTCAGACAACTTGGTTTTCTTAATCACACCATTTTTGGTTGCCATCACAATGCAATGCTCATCATCAAACTCGCGCACTGCCAATGTTGCTGAAATCTTTTCATCTTTTTCAACAGGTAGAAGGTTAATCAATGCCTTACCACGTGTTGCGCGCCCTGCTTGCGGCACTTCATACACTTTTTTGCGGAATACACGCCCTTTATCAGAGAAGAACAATAAATAATCATGCGTTGATGCCACCATCAACTGCGTAACAAAATCTTCTTCTTTGGTGGTCATGGCTGTTTTGCCTTTACCACCACGGCGTT
>JAUZQR010000166.1 GCA_030950865.1 Mariprofundaceae bacterium
CTCTAATTCATCAGCGTTAATCATCAAATTCTCCTAGAACTTCAAGCCAGATGAACGAGCACCTTCAGCCAACGCTTTCACACGTCCATGATATGGATATGAACCGCGATCAAATGCCACAACACTTAAGCCAGCAGCAACAGCACGTTCACCCAATAATTTACCAACATTTTCTGCGCCAGAAGCATTACCACCATTATCAATGGTTTGATCTAAGCTTGATGCAGAAACTAAAGTTTCACCTTTTGCATCATCAATCACTTGGGCGTAAATATGACGTGCTGAGCGAAAAACGCTCAAACGTAAACGACCTGAGGCTTTAATGCGTGAACGAACACGACGTGAGCGACGAATCGCAGCATTATTTTCATAGCGCTTTGCAGACATGCTACTAATCTCCTAACTTGGCAAGGCTCATTAAGCCTTTTTACCTTCTTTCATAGCGATATATTCGCCAACATAACGAACGCCTTTACCTTTATAAGGTTCAGGAGGGCGGTAAGCACGAATTTCTGCGGCAACCTGCCCAACACGCTGTTTATCAACACCACTGATAGTAATCAGGCTTTTATCAATTTTAGCATCAATACCAGCAGGCACATTATATACAACAGGATGTGAAAATCCCAAAGACAAGTTCAATTTTTGACCTTGTACTTGAGCTCTGTAACCCACACCACGCAATTCTAGTACTTTGACAAAACCTTTGGTTACACCCAGCACATTATTTGCAGCCAAAGCACGAGCTAAACCAAAGTTACCATTCATTTTCTTGTTCGAAACATCTTCACAAGAAATTTGCAAGGTAGCGTTGTCAAAAGAAGCACTTACGCCTTCAAACAAAGGTGAACTCAATTCACCTTTAGAACCTTTAACAATAATACAGTCATTATTAATTTTTACATCCACACCATTTGGAATGGCAATAGGTTGTTTACCAACTCGAGACATCTTAAACCTACCTTAAAATACTGTGCAAAGAACTTCGCCACCAACGCGTTCTGCACGAGCCTTCTTATCTGTCATGATACCTTTGGAAGTACTCACAACAGCAATACCATAACCATTACGAACGCGTGGTAATGTATCAGCATTGCTATATACACGGCGTCCAGGTTTAGAAACACGTTTAATTTCGCGAATCACAGCATCACCAGCATCATCATAACGTAATGTTAAACGTAAATAACGCTGACCTTTAAAATTATATGCTTTTGCACTTGCAATATAACCTTCATCACGAAGAATATTTGCCAGTGAAATCAACATATTACTTGCTGGAAGTTCAACTTTTTCAATGCCTACTTGTTGTGCGTTACGAATACGCGTCAACATATCAGCGATACGATCTGTCATCATAATGGAATCTCCTATCGCCTTACCAGCTAGATTTAACCATGCCTGGGATTTCACCCGCAGAGGCATGTTTACGCAAACAAATACGGCACATGCCGAATTTGCGATATACAGAATGCGGGCGACCACACAACTGACAACGTGTATAAGCACGTACTTTAAATTTTGGTTTGCGATTACATTTCGCAATCAGAGCCTTTGTAGCCATGTTTGCCCCTTATTTCTTTCGGAACGGCATGTGAAATTCTTTCAACAATGCACGTCCTTCATCATTTGAATTCGCTGAAGTACAAATAGTGATATCCATACCACGAATTTTATCTACTTTATCATAATCAATTTCAGGAAAAATAATTTGTTCCTTAAGACCCAATGTATAGTTACCACGACCATCAAATGATTTCGGAGAAACACCCTGAAAATCACGAATACGTGGTAATGTTACATTAATCAAACGATCCAAAAATTCCCACATTTGAGCGCCACGCAAGGTCACACGACAACCTACTGGCATGCCATCGCGGAGCTTAAAGTTAGAAATTGATTTACGTGCACGTGTCGTTACAGGTTTCTGACCTGTAATGGCAGCCATATCTGACAAAGCGCCTTCCATCAATTTCGCATTGGTTGCAGCTTCACCTACACCCATATTGACAACAATTTTTGATACAGTTGGAACCTGCATTGGATTTTTATATCCAAATTGCTCTCTAAGAGCTGGTACCACACGTGATTTATAGTCTTCTCTAAGACGAGCCATCAGCTATACTCCTACTGATCCAAAACTTCGCCGCATTTGCGGCAGCTACGAACCTTCTGTCCATCTTCTAGACTCTTGATTCCCAAACGAACACCTGTTTTACAATTAGGACAGAAAAACTGAACATTAGAAATTGAAATAGGTGCTTCCTTTTCAATAATGCCACCACTTGATTGTTGTGTTTGGCGAGTATGACGTTTAATCATATTTACTTTTGCAACAACAACACTTGCTTCAGCAGGCTTTACACGTACTACTTTACCACGTGCGCCCTTATCACGCCCTGCAATCACCACAACTTCATCATCACGATGGATACGAGCTTTTATTTTAGTCGACATATCTTCCTCGCCCCCTAACTACAATACTTCTGGAGCTAGGGAAATAATCTTCATATAACCCTTATTGCGCAATTCACGAGTCACAGGACCAAATATGCGTGTTCCCATCGGTTCGCCTTGCTTAGATAATAAAACTGCCGCATTCTCATCGAAACGAATAGAACTACCATCTTGACGACGAAACTCTTTAGCAGTACGTACAACGACTGCTTGCTGAACTTCGCCTTTTTTCACCTTTCCGCCAGGTGCGGCTTCTTGTACTGCAACGACAATTACATCACCCACGCGAGCATAACGACGTTTTGATCCGCCAAGTACTTTGATACACTTAATACGGCGTGCGCCTGAATTATCGGCAACATTTAATACTGTTTCAGTTTGAATCATGAATAACCCCGCTTACAGCTGTTCAGTGCGACGTAAAACTTCTTCCATCATCCAGCATTTACGCTTAGAAATAGGGCGAGTCTCAACAATACGAACAGTATCACCTATATTACAGGTGTTTTCTGAATCATGCGCCATGTATTTTTTGTGCGAGCGCATAGTCTTACGATAACGAGGATGTAAAAAAGTGCGTTCAACTTGAACTACAACAGTTTTATCTCCTTTATTGCTGACTACCACACCTTGCAAGGTACGCTTATTACTTTTTACTTCCGACATATCTATCCGTTCCCCTTAACGCGAAGCCAAAACAGTCTTGATGCGTGCAATATCTCGACGTACCTGACGAATACGAGCTGAATTTGTCAACTGCATAGTTGCCTTTTGAAAACGCAACTTCATATGTTCCGCTGCCAAGTCTTCCATACGACTCTTTAAATCAGAGTCATTCATTTCACGAAGCTCAACACTACTCATCGTCCTACTCCACGCTTAACAATCTTGGTACGAATGGGAAGCTTCGATGCAGCGCGCTCAAAAGCTTCGCGTGCAACTGTTTCATCAACACCATTCATTTCATACAAAATACGGCCAGCACGCACGGCGGCTACCCAATACTCTGGAGAACCTTTACCTTTACCCATACGAACTTCAGCAGGCTTGTTTGTCACAGGTAAATCTGGAAACATGCGAATCCAAACGCGACCTTGGCGACGAATATGACGGGTCATTGTGATACGGGCTGCTTCGATTTGACGTGCAGTAATACGTCCAGGTTCCATTGCTTTCAAGCCAATGTCACCAAAATTCAAAGATGAGCCGCGTGTCGCTTTTCCGCGAATACGCTGAAGTTCTTTATGATGCTTGCGCCAACGAATCTTTTTCGGTTGCAACATAACTCATAAACTCCGTTATACGTTCTTAGCTTCAGTATTACCCAGCTTTTCACCGTTAAATACCCAAACTTTCACGCCAATAATTCCATAAGTGGTTTTCGCTTCAGTAAAACCATAATCAATATCTGCACGCAATGTATGCAAAGGCACACGACCTTCACGATACCATTCCATACGCGCAATATCCGCTCCGCCTAAACGACCTGAGCAGTTAATACGAACGCCTTTTGCACCCATGCGCAATGCGCCTTGTACAGCACGCTTCATAGCACGACGAAAAGCAACGCGACGTTCAAGTTGCATAGCAATATTTTCTGCTACCAACTGAGCTTCCGCTTCAGCACGACGTACTTCCACGATATACACTTGAACTTCCTGCCCAAATTGAGCAAATAAGCTTCGGCGAAGAGCATCAATTTCAGCTCCCTTCTTACCAATAACTACACCAGGGCGCGCAGTATGCAGCGTAACTTTTATTTTTCCAGCAGGACGTTCAATAAAAATGCGTGATACGTGAGCATGCTTTAAACGAGCCTTAATAAATTGACGAATACGAATATCTTCACGTAATTGTTCGCCAAAATTTTTATCTGCATACCAAACTGATTCCCAACTACGTGTCACACCAACACGGAAACCAATCGGATTAACTTTTTGTCCCATCAGTAAACCCCTTTATCCGCGTTCTGCCACAGCCACAGTAATGTGACTACGACGATGAAAGCGTTTACGCATGCGGCCCATGCCTTTTGGACGAAAACGCTTCAATGTAGCACCTTCATCAACCTTAGATGTTGAGACATAAAGTTCATCTACATCTAGACCATTATTCTGCTCTGCATTTGCAACAGCTGATTTCAAAATCTTTTCAAAAAGACGAGCAGACTTCTTAGGCGACAACATTAACACACTCAATGCGCGGTCAACGTTCAAGCCTCGAATAGTATCTGCCATCAAACGTGCTTTTTGAGCACTGATTTGCGCATCTTTATGCAATGCACGTACTTCTTCGCTCATCCTATCTACCTCTTCCGAGCCTTTTTATCCGCACCATGACCATAAAAAGTACGGGTTGGCGAAAATTCACCAAGCTTATGCCCAACCATATTTTCAGTAACAAACACAGGGATGAACTTATTCCCATTATGTACAGCAAAATTCAAGCCTACAAAATCTGGAGCAATTGTTGATCTACGAGACCATGTTTTAATTACACTTTTCTTTTCGCTCGTATGGGCAGAATTTACTTTCTTCTGCAACGAGTCCTCAATGTATGGACCTTTCTTTAAGGAACGCGCCATGTCCTACCTCACTTCTGATTACGGCGACGAATAATATCACGAGTCGAAGCCTTGTTCTTCTGACGAGTCTTATGACCCTTCGTTGGCACACCCCAAGGGGTTACAGGATGACGACCACCCGCTGTGCGACCTTCCCCACCACCGTGTGGATGATCCACAGGATTCATGGCAACACCACGAACATTAGGACGAATGCCCAACCAACGAGAGCGACCTGCTTTACCAACTTTTTGGTTTGAATGATCCGAATTTCCAACAATACCAATACTCGCCATACAACGAATATCAACACGTCGAAACTCACCTGATGGAAGTTTAAGAATTGCCTTACTTCCTTCTTTACCCATCAGTTGAACAGCTGCACCTGCACTACGACCAATCTGAGCACCTTTTCCAGGTTTCATTTCGATATTATGCAACATTGTACCTACACGGATAGCACTCAAAGGCAAGGCATTACCAGGACGGATTTCAGCATCCACACCTGACATAACTACATCTCCAGGACGCAAGCCCTGTGGCGCTAAAATATAACGCTTATCACCATTTGAGAATACAACCAAAGCAATATTAGCTGTACGGTTAGGATCATACTCAATACGCGACACCTTACCTTCTATCCCATGATTGTCACGCTTAAAATCAATCATACGATATAAACGCTTATGTCCACCACCACGATGATGGGAAGTCACACGTCCATTATGATTACGACCACCGCTTTTCGTTAAACCTTTGGTCAAAGCAGCTTCAGGTTTACCCTTATAAAGATCAGGATTCACAATGCCAATACGACCACGATTACCATTACTTGTTGGTTTTAATGATTTCAATGCCATGACTTATGCCTCTTCTTCTGGATCAATGGATTGACCCTCAACCAAGCGCACAACTGCCTTACGATAACCTGGACGGCGACCAACATGCATACCACGGCGTTTTTCTTTGCTTGGAACATTAATCACTTGAACTTTTTCTACATCTACTTCAAAAATTGATTCTACTGCTGCTTTTACATCTTGTTTATTTGCATCACGAGCAATACGAAAAACATATTGATTCGATGCACTACGAGAAATATAGCTTTTTTCAGTAATAACAGGTTGGCGAAGCGTATTCATATGTTTATATGTTGCACTCATACCAGACCCCCTTCAATTTTATTCAAGGCATCTTCGGTGAACACAATACGATCAAATTTCAATAAATCATGAATACTCATTTGTGCATCCAAGACAACTTTCGTATGTGGAATATTACGAGAAGATAATTCAACTTCTTGATTCGCAGCACCCAAAACATACAAACCTGAATTCACAGAAAGCGCTTCAGCTACTGCAACAAAGCCTTTTGTTTTTGATTCAGCTAATTCAAGCTTATTCAATACAATCACACGTCCTTCACGCACAGCATTTGTCAACACCATATGCAAAGCCTTACGACGTTCTTTACGATTCACTCGTGTTGTAAATGTTGTATTGGCATTAGGTCCATGAGCTACACCACCATGACGCATTTGCGCCGCACGTGTTGTCCCTTGACGAGCACGCCCAGTACCTTTCTGTTTAAATGGTTTTTTACCACCACCTGATACCATAGCCACAGTTTTAGATGCACTTGTGCCTGCACGCCGTGCACTTGCCAATGCCGTGTAAACACGGTGAACAAAGCCTGCGTTGACTTCAACATCAAAAATATCTGCGCTCAATTCACGCGTTCCAACCACGTTGTTGGCCTGATCAACAATATTGATCTCTGCCATATTAAGCTCCCTTTATCGCAGGACGAAGCTCAAGCAAACCATTTTTAGCACCAGGAACAGATCCCTTCACTAAAATACGATTAGCTTCTTCATCAATACGAACGATTTCTAGGTTTTGCACCGTTTTACGCACATTACCGTAATGTCCTGGCATTTTTTTGCCTGGAAATACACGACCTGGCCATTGACATTGACCTGTCGAACCCATTTGACGATGCACTTTTTCCGCACCATGAGTCGCACGACCACCCGCAAAATCATAACGCTTCATCACACCAGCAAAGCCATGACCTTTTGAGGTACCAACCACGTCTATTTTTTGACCATTTTCAAACATAGATACTGTCAAATCTTGACCCAATTCATAAGTGTCATCAGAAGAAATTCTAAATTCCTTCAAATTACCCATTACTTCTTGACCCTGCTTGGCAAAATGACCTTGCACTGCACGACTTTCAGATTTCTTAGCTAAGCCATAACCTACTTGAATAGCGTCATAACCATCTTTATCTGATGTACGACGTGCAATGACTTTACATGTTTCAATATTCAATACTGTGACAGGAACAGACGAACCATTCTCATCAAAGATTTGTGTCATACCCGCTTTACGGGCAATCAATCCACTCATGATAACCTCCCGTTAAAGCTTGATTTCGACGTCAACACCAGATGGAAGATTCAATTTCATCAATGCATCTACCGTCTGTGGTGTTGGCTTGTCAATATCTAACAAACGTTTATGTGTACGAATCTCAAACTGCTCACGTGATGATTTGTACTTATGTGGTGAACGAATCACACAATATTTACGAATACGAGTCGGAATCGGAATCGGACCTCGCACTTCTGCGCCAGTACGCTTTGCTGTTGCAACAATATCTTCGGCACTTTTGTCGAGGATACGATGATCAAAAGCCTTCAGGCGAATTCGAATACTTTGAGCTGCCACTGATTGCTCTCCTTACTCGCTAATTTCGGTAACGACACCAGCGCCGACCGTACGACCACCTTCACGAATGGCAAAACGTAATTCTTTATCCATTGCAATTGGGGTAATCAATTCAACATCTATCGAGATGTTATCACCAGGCATCACCATTTCAGTGCCTTCTGGCAAGCTTACACTGCCTGTTACATCAGTCGTACGAAAGTAAAACTGAGGACGGTAACCATTAAAAAATGGTGTATGA
>JAUZQR010000167.1 GCA_030950865.1 Mariprofundaceae bacterium
CATGTTTAAAGGGTGCTGGCGGCACATCATCTTGCAGTTTTTTTAATTCGAGTGCGACTTCCAAAGGTAATAAATCAACACGTGTGGAAAGCATCTGTCCAAATTTTATAAAAGTCGGACCAAGCTTTTCAAGGGCTTCACGAATCTGTGCCCCCAAATCATGCGGCAAGGCATCTTCGCGGAATAATTGTACCAACCAAGCATAAGGGCTTAATAAACGTAAACGTACTGCAATCGCTGCCATGCCATGGCTTGTTAAGATGTAACCAATACGAAACAAACGCAGATTGCGGCGAATTTTACTGGGCAGCCTCATGTATCTTGTGAGGGTAAAGCATCGACCCTATGATTCAAGCGTGTGGTCTTGCCTTTAAGTTTGCTCACTTGATGCGATAACTGCTCAACACCAGCTTGCCATGCTTGTAGGCGTTCAGCATTGGGTGTTTGCATACCCTGTAGACAGTCCTGCACAACCTCTTTGGAAGCCGATGAAAGTTTGGCTTCAGCAGCAACCAGTGCATGTGCCGCTTTGGCAACCCGTGTACCAAAAAAATCGCCAAATATGGCGCGCAATTCACGTTCCCAATCCAAATCAGCGGCAGCAAGCAATTTTTTGAAACGCAACATGGATTCTGAATCACCTGATAACTTCAACACTTGTTGAAACACCAAATCATCAGGGTCTTCTTTGGCAAAACACATACGCGCAAAACCAGCCGTCGTCGCTTCAATGCGTACATCCGCCTCATCTGAATAATCAGCATGCACCCATGTCCGCCCTGACTTAAAACCTAAAAACATCACTGCATTGCTATCTGTTACATGAATACGAAAAACTTTGCCGTTCAGACCATCTAAATGTTCGTTCAAATTCGCATCGCGCGAAAATGCCAAGTCCAAGACCGATGACATCACCACACATTGCACAGGCAATGGAATCAAACGTAGAGGTAAAAACATTACACTCATGTTTTGTAACCTCTATGTAGTGCAACCACGCCACCTGTCATGTTTTCATGGCGCGCCAAATCAAAACCAGCTTGGCTAATCATGCACTCAAAACGTTGCTGATCAGGAAAGCGGCGAATCGACTCCACAAGATACTGATAAGATTCCCGATCACCTGTAATCAGCTCGCCCAAAGCAGGAATCACATTAAATGAATAAGCATCGTACACTACATCCAATAATGGCAATACAGGCTTGGAAAACTCAAGGCACATAAATTGCCCGCCTGGTTTTAAAACACGGTAGAATTCTGCCAAGCCCGCATCTATATCAACAAAATTACGAATACCAAAAGCAATGGTCACAGAATCAAAACTGTTATCAGCAAACGGGAGTTTGGTGCCATCGGACTGAATGCAATCAGCAGTGCCGGGTAAATAACCCTCATCCACCACGCGGCGCGCACCTTCTGCCAACATGGGTCCGTTCAAGTCGGTCAAGACAACACGCCCTTGATGTTGATTGTGTTTACGCATTTTTTTGAGAAGCCCAATGGCAATGTCTCCTGAACCTGCGGCAACATCCAATGCTACACTCTCAGATCGTACCGATGACATCGAAAGCATGCGACACTTCCATAGTCGATGCATACCTGCGCTCATGGCATCATTCATAATATCATACTTGCTCGCTACTGATGAAAAAACACCCATCACCTTGCCAGCTTTCTCGTTTACTGAGACGGTTTCATAACCAAAATGCGTTTGCTGATTTGTTTGCTGATTCATGGCAAGCAAGCTAACAGCAGCCTGAACTAAGTTCTAGAAAACCACGCTGTGCCTGTGCAT
>JAUZQR010000168.1 GCA_030950865.1 Mariprofundaceae bacterium
ACGTTCCACAATGCTAATTCTAAAGTCGCCGTTCCAGAAACAGCAATCGCTGCATCGGCACGTAAAGCATAATCATCATCAAGCCTATCTAAGACTTGCACGCCTGCGTCTAACAAAGGCTTGAGTTGCTGATCACTAACACCTGGTGCCCGCGTTGTTACAGCTACTAATGCTGGAAACTGCTCCTTAATTCTTAAATAAGCCTCCGCCAATAACCCCACATGTATAGTCAACTCACTGCGGCGACTACCAGGCAATAAAGCCAACAAAGGTGTTTCAACGCCCATGCCTAGCTTCTGTTTTAATTGCTCCTGACTCCAACCATGCTGACATGCCAATACACTAGGGTTTCCAACATAATGGGCATCAATACCTTTCTCTGCAAACCATTTTGGCTCAAAGGGTAAAATACAAGCCAAACAATCTTGGGCTCGTTGTAATCGTTTTACGCGCCAGTGACCCCAAGCCCATAGCTTGGGCGCAATATAATAAAGAACAGGAATACCAAGCTTGCGTAACTTCTCACCCAAACTCATATTAAAACCTGCGAAATCCACCAAAATAGCTACATCAGGTTGCGCATGTCCAGCCCAATCACATATATCTTTACCAATACGTCGAATACGTGGTAAGGCTTTTAAAACATCACCAATACCCATCACATTCAATGATTCCATGGGGCATAATACTTCACAACCAACTTCTCGCATGGCAGGACCTGCTATGGCAGACACAGAAACATCGTTATATTGTTTTTCAAGTGCCTTCATAACGCCTGCCGCATGCATATCACCCGATGCTTCACCAGCACTGATAAAAACTTTTATCGGCTTAGGCTTGGTGCTCAACTGCTACCCCAAAAATACACAAACCATATTTCTTAGCTAAATTTTCTAATTGAGTGCGCTCAATCAATAATGTACAACCTGCTTCCACCGCCAAAGCCTTGCAGCCAGAAGCATGCATCATATGCAAAGTATCAGATCCAATGGCAGGCACATCAAAACGCAAATCTTGTTTTGGCTTGGCAACTTTCACCACCACAGCTTTGCCGCTCCCCAATTCTCCACCGCGTTTAATGGCTTTATCCGTACCTTCAATCGCTTCCACTGCCAACACCGCGCCATCTTGCACCACCACTGTTTGCCCAATATCCAAAGCAGCAATACCACTTGCCTGCACAACCCCAAACTGCATATCTTGCAACTGTTTCTGTGAAGGTTTTATGCCAAATAACAAACCTTCTTGTGCAATCATTTCTCCAGCATAAGTCACTTGCGATAACACAGTAATACCAGCATCTGCTAGAAGCTGGGTGATTTTTAACATAATCGAATCATCACGGCGGTCCGAAAGACTTAACAAGGCTTTTACTGCCACAAAATCAGGTCGAAAATTTCGAAACAAATGTAATTTTTGAACTTTTCCAGCCATGATGACTTGCGTTACACCAGCTGCTTGAAAAGCTTTAATCATGCCACCAATTTTACCTACATGAAGCCAACAGACTGATGCCGTAAGTTGTTCAATTTCAGGCGATGTCTCTTCTCGAGCTGCAACCACATGCACCTCAAAACCTTTATCATTGAGTGTGCGAGTCAGTTCAAGAGGAAATTCACCATAACCTGCAATAAGTCCAATTTTATTAGTCATCTAGGGCTACGATTGATCTTTACGGTGCACAGTCCGACCTTTTTTCGATGTGCTAACAAATTCCACCAAGTGCTCAGCTAAATCGTCACCTTCTGCCAGTACTTTTGCCTCTGCCAAGCGCTGATCCAAACTATCATTGCTTTGCAGAAGAATACGGTACACCTCTTTTAGCGTACGAATGCGTTCTAACCCCAAACCTTGACGCTTTAAACCAACAAGGTTCAAGCCAGCCAAGCCAGGGCGGTAGCCGCCCGCAGTCAAACAAAAAGGAGGCACATCTTTTACAATACCGCTCATGCCACCAATCATAGCGTAACGACCGATGCGCAAGAACTGATGAATAGCAGACATACCACCAATAATCGCCCCATCATCCACATGCACATGACCTGCCAATGTCGCACAGTTTGCCATCACAATATCATTACCCAGCACACAATCATGTGCTACATGTGAATATGCCATCAATAAATTATTATTCCCCATGCGCGTCATCATGCCGCCACCCTCAGTGCCTGGGTTAATGGTTACATTTTCACGAATGGTATTACCATCCCCCATCACAACTTCAGAAGGTTCCCCATGATACTTTAAATCTTGCGGTTCATGCCCCAAACTCGCAAAAGGAAAAATACGATTATTCTTTCCCAGTGTTGTATGCCCACTTAATACAACATGTGAGATGAGTTCTGTTCCATCACCTACGCGAACATGCTCATCAATGACACAAAATGGCCCTACACAAACATCTTCACCCAAGTCTGCTTTATCCGAGACCACCGCACTAGGGTGAATAGAAACACTCATGCCTGATCCTTTGGCATCAGTGTTGCCATCAACGTGCCAGAACAAACCAATTCACCATCCACAAATGCTTCACCCTTAAATGTCCACATATGACCACGGCGACGTAAACATGTGAGATCGAAAATAAGTTGATCGCCAGGACGAACAGGTTTGCGGAAACGAACACCATCGATACCTGTAAAATATACTAAGAACTCTTGATCTTTTGGTGCTGATTGAAATGCCAGTATACCGCCCACCTGAGCCATTGCTTCAACAATTAAAACGCCAGGCATCACAGGAAAATCAGGGAAATGCCCTGTAAAATGAGGCTCATTCACGGTAACATTTTTCAATGCGCGGATTGAAACATCTTCTTCAAAAGCCAATACCTTGTCCACCAATAAAAATGGATAGCGGTGTGGCAAATAGTTCATAATTTCATCAATATTTATTGCAGACATAACAATTCACCTATTTTATGTTTTTTATTTTTTTCCAAATTTCAGGAAGTCGAGTAATTAAAACGGATGTTTTCAACCATACACGGTGTGGCATCGCAGGCATACCTGCATAAACACCCCCTGCTTCTAAATCACTCATAACGCCCGTTCGTGCAGCCAATTGACAACCATCACCAATTTTCAAGTGTCCTGCAGTTCCTACTTGCCCACCAATTTGGCAACCTTTGCCTATATTGACGGAACCTGAAATACCAACCTGACTCGCCATTACAGTTAAAGCACCGACTTCAACATTGTGTCCAATTTGGATGAGATTATCCAATTTAACACCTTGTTGGATGACTGTATCGCCTAAAGCTCCACGATCAATACAAGTATTGGCACCAATTTCCACATCATCATGTAAAACAACGCGACCTACCTGCGGAATTTTCAAGTGCTCTTTACCACTCCAAGCATAACCAAACCCATCCGAACCAATAATCGCACCAGCTTGTAGAATAACACGATCATACAACTGGCAATCCGCTAATAGCTTCACACCCATATGTAGCTGGCAATCATGACCGATATGTGCACCTTTACCGATTAAGCAGCCCGCAGCAATCGTTGTACCCGAAGCAATCTCAGCACCAGCCTCAATCACACTACAAGCCCCAATATCAACATCATCAGCAATAACTGCTGATGCATCAATACTCGCAGAAGCATGGCGAATGCCATAACTCTGAGGCTGAGGATAAAAATAGCGTTGTACCTGTGCAAATGCCAAGTAAGCATCTTTCACTATAATAATGCCACAATCCGGCTTTAATTCCTCAAACAATGACTCTGTCATGAGTACAGCCAGAGCATTGGTTACAGATAAGTCACGTTTATAATGGCTATTTGATAAAAATGATAATTCATCATTTTGTGCATCTGTGAGGGTGTTCAAGGATGAAACAAGTTCATCTCCACACACACCTCGTAAAGATCCATCTACTAAATCTACAATATCATCAAGTCGGCATCGTTGACTCATATCATTCACCTCAAACCAAGAAGTTTAGTAATATCGGCAGTTACGTCCAATGCTGAATCCTATAAATAGCATTTATTTTTGGCAAAATAGGTCACAACTATTATTTTCAGCATATTCACACACAGCTTGATAAAACTAAGACACCTCTTTTTCTTCCTTATCCATTTCTAACTTTAAAACTTAAACCCATTTTCAATTTCTTAGATTTCAATAATGCCCAAGCAAGTTTGAGTGGGTCTTTAAATTTTCAAATATTAAAAGCTACGACCCAAACCAAATTCAAATCCTCGTAATATATCGCCTGGTTGTTTACGCAGTGCCTTAGCCCAAGATAAAGTAACTGGACCCACGGGGGAAACCCATTCAATACCCACCCCAGAAGATACGCGAATAGATGATGTTGAAAATTTTGCAGAAGCTTGGGTCAAATTCTCTTTACCCCACACTGTTCCCATATCTGCAAATAACACACCACGGAAGCCTGATGTTTGTACATATGGAAATGGAAAATACAGGTTCAAAGCTCC
>JAUZQR010000169.1 GCA_030950865.1 Mariprofundaceae bacterium
TCAGATAAAGCTGCTTTGATTATTCATGCTACCAATGAAACGGGAAAACCGACCATTATTGCAACCATTGCCGTTATTTTGGCATTTATTCCTATGGCTTTTGTGACAGGTATGATGGGTCCTTATATGGCTCCGATTCCATTTAATGCGCCGATTGCCATGGCGGCATCGTTATTGATTGCCTATGCTTTTACGCCATGGATTGCTCAGCGTTTTCTACCATGTAAAATGACTGAACTTACAATGGAAGAAAAAGATGAGCAGCCCAAGGATTGGGTGCATCGCAGTTATATGAAGTTAGCACTTCCATTGGTTGAAAATAAAGCCAAACGACGTGTTTTTTCGGCGGTTGTATTTGCATTGTTTGTTGCGGCTATGCTTGAGCCGGGCTGGCAGTTTATTCGCCCTGCTGGCATTAATGGACCATTAACCACAGGCGCTGTTGAATTAAAAATGTTACCCAAAGGCAATCAAAACACCTTTAATATTACATTGGATTTAGCAGAAGGTTCAAGCTTGGAAGAAACTGATTTTATTGCACGCCAAATTGGTGATGTATTGCGTCAACATCCGATGATAAAGGATTATGAGACCTTTGTTGGGCGTGGTGGACCTATTGATTTTAATGGTATTTTACGTGGCGCAGCATTGTTTCGTGAAGCGCCACACTTGGCTGAAATTCGGGTGAATTTAATCGACAAACATGAGCGCAGTGAAAGCTCTTCAGATATTGTGCTTGATCTTCGCAAGATGCTTGAACCTATTTTTGTAAAACATCCAAAAGCCTCTGTAAAACTGGTTGAAGATCCACCAGGTCCACCAGTGCGCGCGACATTATTAGCAGAAATTTATGGACCTGATTATGAGCAACAGCGTGCTATCGCAACGCAAGTGCGCCATGTTTTTTCCAAGACGTATGATGTGGTTGATGTGGATGATTCGGTGGGAGCCAATCAGTTGCAGTACAATATTCATGTTGATAAAGAAAAAGCCGCTGCCTTGGGTATTGCAACATTGCAAGTTGAAACAGCTTTGCGTGACTTTTTACAAGGTTACACGATGGGGGCAGTGCATGTTCGAGATGAGCGCCATCAAGTAAATTTACATGTACAACTTCCACGTTATTTGCGTTCACATATTGAGGGTTTAGATCGTATTTATGTAAGCTCGAAACATGGCTCGGTTCCCTTGTCAGTGATTGCGACGATTGAAGCCAGCGAAGCATCAAAACCTATCTTTAGCAAAGATGCGCATGCAGTGAGTTATGTGAGTGCCGAACCAAAACAGGGCTCACAGGTGTATTCATTATTGGATATTGATGGGCAACTCGATGGCAGTGAAATTTTGTCTAGTGTGATATTAAAAACTGGCGGCATGCATTTTGGTGCGACCACGCCTGAAGATACGTTTGCTTATCATATGCTTTGGGATGGTGAAATGCGTTTGACGTTGGATGTATTTCGTGATTTGGGAGCTGCTTTTATTGTCGGTCTGATTCTTATCTATTTGTTGATGGTAGCATATTATGGGGCATTTATTTTACCGATGTTGGTCATGGCACCGACAGCGTTAACCATGATTGGCATCTTTCCAGGGCACTGGATTACTGGGCAACCATTCACCGCAACTTCCATGATAGGCATGATTGCTTTGGCAGGTATCGTGGTGCGAAACTCGACCTTGCTTATTGATTTCATTTTGGACTATCGAAAACAGGGTTATGATGTGAAAGCAGCAGTGTTAGAGGCGGGAGCAATACGTGCGCGCCCCATTTTATTAACTGCTTTGGCAGTGATTGCAGGCACATCGATTATGATTTCTGACCCCGTATTTGGTGGTTTGGGTGTGTCCATGGTGTTTGGCACGATTTCGGCAACTATTCTAACATTATTTATCACGCCTTTGATGTATTATTTATGGCAACGCAATAAACATTTAGAGCTTGATGCATGTTAAAAATTACAAAAGAAAAAGGAGAAACGATATGACAATACAAAGAGCTATAAGGGTGATTGCAGGAACATTTATTATGTTATCGGTATTTTTAGCATCACTGTATAATGGGGTAGAGTTATCTCAACCAACGTGGTTGTGGTTTACGTTATTTGTGGGGGTAAACTTATTTCAATCAGGCATTACACAATGGTGTTTGATGGAAAAAATTCTCTCTAAACTGGGTTTAAAACACGGTTAAAGAGTACCAGTAAGTGAGTACAGAAGCGGCCCTCCCTCTCCTGCGCTGTTTCTGTATTCACTTTTATGTTTAACATGAACAAATGAGCAGATGGATAGAATTTTGCCCTATGATAGTTTCATAGCATGGGGTGGAAACATTCATCTGCGTTAGTAAGGAGTCATTATGGAATGGGTACAGCAACATATAGGCAATATTCTGATTGCAATGGTTATTGCATGGTTGCTTTGGAAGCGCTTTATAGCGCCAAAATTATCAGGCGTAAAAAGTATGGCTGCAGGTGATTACCATGGCTTTCGTAATGAGGAACATACATTACTGGATGTGCGCTCATCTGCTGAATGGGAATCTGCTCACCCAACAAAAGCACTGCATATTGAATTGGGCGCACTTAGCCAGCGTATGCATGAGTTAAGCAAAGATAAACCTTTGGTGGTGATTTGTGCTTCAGGCAATCGTTCTGCGATGGCTGCAACCAAGCTTGCCAATGCAGGTTTTGAGCCTGTATATAATTTTTCAGGCGGAATGGGCGCTTGGAAGGGTGCAGGCTTACCTGTGAAATCGGGCCAATGAGCATTTTAGAAGCATAGTCATGAGTATTGTCATTTGGATATTTGCCCCATTGATTGGTTTGGTGTTGTCATTGTTTGCTGCAGGTGGTGGCATGATTGCAGTACCGCTATTGAGTTTTGGTGTTGGTATACCTTTAAAACAAGCCATAGCGATGAGTTTGATTATTGTGGCGAGTGTAAGTGCGTTGGCACTGTTGCATGGCAAAAGATGGCAGCATATTGAATGGAAACTACACCGATTTTTTGCTTTTGGCAGTATGTCGGGTGGTTTTTTAGGGGCAAGTATTGGTTTGAGTATATCGAATCAAGTGCAGGGAATAATTTTTGCGCTGCTTACCCTTGTAGTAGCATGGTGGATGCATAGTGATGTGATGAAACGTATTACAGCAGCAGCCCAAACAACACCATGTGATTGTAAACTTTGTTTTTTTGCAGGTTTAATGACAGGCGTGGTAACGGGCTTAACAGGTGTGGGCGGTGGCTTTTTGATTGTACCTTTATTGTTGATGCTTGGTGTGGCTAGTTACCAATCAGCGGTGGCGCATTCGCTTATATTGATTGTGCCAACATCGCTGATTGCCGCTGCTAGATATGCTGAAAATGTGGATATGGTTTGGCATCCGACAATATTGATTATTGTTCTGGCAATGTTAGGAGCGGCTGCGGGTAATGTGATGATGAAGCGTTATTCGCCCAATCATTTGCAAAAAGGCTTTAGTTTGATGCTTGTGCTGGTAGCAGTGTGGATGCTGATAAAGGTAGTACACGGTTTATAGATAAAGGAGAGATGAAATGAAAAAGGTTATGGCGAGTGTGGTTATG
>JAUZQR010000017.1 GCA_030950865.1 Mariprofundaceae bacterium
GTTACCATATGTAATTTTCGCCGAATGCGATTATAGGCTTGTTGACCAAACTTTAAGTTGCCGGGCAAATCATCGCCATTGGATATTAGATAGCGCCCAATATGGTTTGCATTCCACCTTTCAGGGTTGGATGGAAAATCATCTGATTGTTTTGATAGCTCAGATGCGATTTGTCGCCCTAAGAACCCTTGAGGTCTTAAATCGTCAATGAAATAAGGTAAATCTTCATATACACCATTGCCTGCTTCTCCCAATAGTAACGAAGGAAGACCAACCCTTTCTTGAACAAAGAATCCACCATGAGCTAAAGGGCGAAGATTAGCTATTGCAGTGTTGTGTCCGTACGCATCAACAATGCACAGGAGCAAGTTGTCATCAGATCCAAAGGCATTTTGTGTTAATGCATAAATAGGAGGGCGGCCATTAGAGATTTTAATGATACGCTCGCCAAGCTCCCGAATCTGACGTGCGACAACTGTTTGACTTAAACCAGTTTTGTCTTGCAACTGTTTTGAAGACATGGGGTTTTCTTGTAAACATTGTTGAATAGATAAAGCCATACCCCTCCCCTGAAACTTTACAACTAAATATAAGACTAGATAAAATAAGCATTAAGCTTCTATATTAAATTATAAATCAATAAGTTATAACTTTTTATATAATTTATCAACTAGATATGCAACTAGATAAACTTACTGTAAATATAGTTGCTCTGTTATCGCGAAGTAAACATCTCTAAACACACATTATTTCCACATAGGTTTAAAAAACAGCCTAAGATGTACCACTACGCTCCAAATGAGCCACACGTACAGGTGCGGGCGGATGTGAATCATGCCATGCTGAGTACAAGGAATCGGGTGTAAGCGTTGCAGCATTATCATCATACATTTTCACTAGCGCAGAAATTAAATCTTCGGCATTAGCATGTTCTTTGGCATAATCATCGGCTTCAAATTCGTGTTTGCGCGAGTACATACTCATCAACGGTGATAGCGCAAAAGTAAATACAGGCATTGCCAACATAAACAGAATCAACAACATATAATGCGATGGCTGCGATACACCCAACCCTGCATAAAACCAGCCCTGCTCTGCCAACCAGCCCAAGATTGCAAAGCCCGCCAATGACATTGAAAACATCAATGCCATACGCTTTTTAATATGATTGCGTTTAAAGTGCCCTAATTCATGCGCCAATACAGCCAGTGTCTCATCAACACTTAACTGCTCTAACAGAGTATCAAAAAACACAATGCGTTTGGATTTACCAAAACCTGAAAAATACGCATTACCATGACTCGAACGTTTCGAGCCATCCATCTTAAACAAACCATTGCTCTCAAAACCACACTTATTCAAAAGCCCTTCAATAGCAGTTTTTAATTCGCCATCTTCCATCGGCTCGAATTTATTAAATAGCGGTGCAATAAAGGTTGGGTATGCCCACATCATCAACACTGAAAAGCCTGTCCAAACAGCCCAAGCCCACAACCACCACATCTCACCTGCCGATTGCATCAACCATAACACCACCCAAATCAATGGTGCGCCGATCGCCATCATCAACAACGCCTGTTTCAACATATCAGAGAAATACAAACCCAAGGTCATTTTATTAAAACCAAAACTTTGCTCGACTTTAAATGTTGAATACAAGGAAAATGGCAACTCCAATAGGCTTCCAATCATCGAAAAAACAAGAAGCAAGACTACACCTGTCGTAAGCGGAGACCATTGCCATGCCCGCAACCATTGATCGAGAATATCCAAACCGCCACCAAGCGTCCAAAGCAATAAAAGCCCCAAACCATACAAGCCACTCCATGTACCAAGTTTCATCTTCGCCATGGTATAATCGGCAGCCTTTTGATGTGACTCCAGCGATATAGCATCCGCAAAGCGTTCAGGCACCGCCCCGCGATGGGTCAAAATCGAACGCATATGTCGTTGATCCAAATAAAAATCAATGGCTGTTGAAAGCAATAAAGCGACAAGAAAAACACAGGTAAATATTAACATGTCGCGTATAGTGCCATTGCCCTAGCAGAACTCAAAATACGATGACTCACATCATCATATTTCACTACTAATCACTGCCAAAAATACTCGCACTTTCTTTTGAAAGTGTCGCTTTGATACCCGCTTTTGAACAAGACAATGTGACCACTGTAAAATCCATCGGAAATGAGACTTCTTTGCTTAAATCCAGTGTTCCACTTAATGAACTCACGCCATCGGCAACAATATTATATGGAATTTTACTGCAATCCCCTGAGCCAATCACCACCAAACGCACCATTTTACTATCACTACTAATCACACCAGGCGTACCGTGGTCAATCATATAACTATACGTCGTCGCCGAAGCATTCATTGCACCTAAAAACATTAACGGCAACACCAATATAAATAACCTTTGTAACATTTTAATCCCCTTTTTTTACATGTTCTAATTTTCAATCAGCTTATTCTGTCCGCAATCAAACACCCAAAAGTCAGTAATACAAGACCTCAAAGCATAAGTTGTTACAATACGCTCATGACCCTCGCCAACTCATCGTTCGCCAAGCCTATTTTCTCCTATCCAAAATATTGGGCGGAATCATTTGGCATTGCCCCTCAGTTGCCGATGAGCCGTACTGAAATGAAGGCATTGGGCTGGGATAGTTGCGATATTATCTTGGTCACTGGCGATGCGTATGTTGATTTGCCTAGCTTTGGCATGGCTGTGATTGGGCGAGTTTTAGAAGCGCAGGGCTTTCGGGTGGGCATTATCTCGCAACCTGATTGGAAGTCAGCCGATGCTTTTCGCTCTCTAGGTAAACCCAATCTATTTTGGGGTGTAACCGCAGGCAATATGGATTCCATGGTCAATCGCTATACATCTGAACGACGTATTCGCTCTGATGATGCTTATACCCCTGGCGACATCGGTGGAAAACGCCCTGACCGTGCTGTGACTGTGTATGCCCAGCGCTGCCGCGAGGCATTTAAAGGTGTGCCTGTGATTATTGGTGGCATTGAAGCGAGCTTGCGCCGTATTGCCCATTATGATTATTGGTCGGATAAGGTTCGCCGCTCTGTATTGATGGATTCCAAAGCTGATATGTTGATTTATGGTAATGGCGAGCGACAAATTATTGAAGTTGCTCACCGCTTGGCAAATGGTGAATCCATCAAAGATATGCTGCATATTCGTGGCACTGCAGTGATGGTGAAAGGCGTGCCTGATGGCTGGCTTGAAAAAGATTCTACAGAAATTGATACCCTTGGTGCATTGATAGAGCATAAAAATCCTTATGCTATGGTTGACCAAAGCGGTCATTGTGATGAAAAAGAAAACCATCGCGAGCGCGAACAAGTAAAACCCATTTCTATTTTAGATATATCTGAAAAGCGTGGCAAAACCGTTATTCGCATGCCTTCATACGAGGCAGTTAGCGATGATGAGGTGCTCTATGCCCACGCTTCGCGCTTACTTCATTTGGAAACCAATCCAGGCAATGCGAGGGCATTGATTCAACAACATGGCACACGCGAAGTATGGATGAATCCGCCACCGATTCCGCTCACCACAAAAGAGCTGGATGCCGTCTTTGATTTGCCTTATTCACGCCTGCCCTATATTGGCTATGGCGACATTCAAGCCAAAGAAACACGTATTCCTGCCTATGAAATGATTAAAACATCGGTAAACATCATGCGTGGCTGTTTTGGCGGCTGCACATTTTGTTCCATCACCGAACACGAAGGACGCATCATTCAAAGTCGTTCACAAACTTCAATTTTACGTGAAATTGAAGAAATTCGTGAGAAAACACCAAAGTTCACAGGTAACATCTCCGATTTAGGCGGTCCAACAGCAAATATGTACCGCTTAAAATGCAAATCTGCCGAAATCGAAGCCGCATGCCGCAAACCTTCCTGTGTATTCCCTGATATATGCTCTAACCTGAATACAAACCATGACCCATTGATTCAATTATACCGCAAAGCCCGCAACTTGAAGGGCATCAAACGTGTGTTTATTGCATCAGGGTTGCGCTATGACTTAGCAGTGAAGTCACCCGCTTATATCAGGGAGCTAGTCACGCATCATGTCGGCGGATATTTAAAAATAGCTCCAGAGCATACCGAAAATGCGCCGCTTGATAAGATGATGAAGCCTGGCATTGGAAGCTACGATGCCTTCAAAAAACTCTTTGAGAAATTTTCCAAAGAAGCAGGTAAAAAACAATATCTTATTCCCTACTTCATCGCTGCTCATCCAGGCACAACCGATGAAGATATGCTCAACCTTGCTTTGTGGTTGAAGAAAAATCATTACAAAGCCGACCAAGTACAGGCATTTTTACCATCACCGATGTCTACAGCCTCAGCGATGTACCGCTCAAGTCGAAATCCTTTGAAAAAGATTAGTCGTACACAAGCCAAGTATACAGAAGAAGTGTTTATACCACGGCGTAAAAAGCAGAGGGACTTACATAAAGCTTTTCT
>JAUZQR010000170.1 GCA_030950865.1 Mariprofundaceae bacterium
ATATCAGTTATATCATATAACAGGGTCTTTTATATAAACTCTTAAATTGGGCTCATAACCCGAAGGTCGTAGGTTCAAGTCCTGCCCCCGCAACCAAACAATAAAAGGGTTCGTAGTTTTCGCTACGAGCCCTTTTTCTTTTCATTTCTCTAACACTACAAACCTATAAATTTGTCGCACATTCATGCTACCCATGCAGTCTAAGTATATGTTATAGTTTGGATTCATGAATAAAGATTCATCCTATTCGGTTCTGCTTCTTGAAGATGAGAAGCCAACACGCCAACACCTTGTTAGCGTGATTGAAAGAACACCCCAGCTCAAACTATTTGCTGAAACATCAAATTGCGCCGAAGCAAAAGCCGCATTGATGCTTGGAAAGCCAGATGTTCTTGTTGCCGACATTAATTTACCCGATGGTTGCGGCATTGATGTGATTGATTATGCGTTCAACAAATATCCAAGCTTAGAAGCCATGGTTATTACAGTATGTGGTGATGAAGAAAATGTCGTCAACGCACTTGAGGCAGGTGCAACTGGTTACTTACTCAAAGAGCAAGCTCTTGAGGGCATTGGTGATGCTATTTTTGCACTGCTGCGTGGTGAAACTGCTATTAGCCCCAAGGTGGCACGATTCCTTCTCAAACGCTTTAAGAATACACCTCCCAAGGTAGATGCTCATTATAATGTTTCCAATAAAACCGAAAATAATTTTTCTCTTACCTCACGTGAACATGAAGTCCTAGAAATGATTTCAAAAGGTTACCGCTATAATGAAATAGCCGACTCTTTAGGTATTTCTACCAACACAATTCGTGCCCATATTCGTAACATTTACCGCAAAATGGCTGTTAAATCACGCTCTGAAGCTGTTTTTGAGGCAGCAAAAGCGGGACTTATTTCTCTATAAGAGAGCCCTCTTTACTATAAGGTTTATTGCAAATCTTTCTGCTTGGCTTTTTCAGCAATCGCCTTAAACATCGCCATGGCATCATCGACTTCTTCTTTTGCCTCTTCTGAATTCAAATCTTTATCCACCCAACGTAATACAGATTGATCTGGCTCTTTTAAAAACAATGATGGCGTGGTTTTCTCTTTCACACCATAACGTGAACGAACACGCACATAAGCCATGGTTAGGCGATAGCGTGCCCGTGTCATCGCCACGTACATCAAACGCCGCTCCTCTTCCAAACGCTTCTCTTCTAAGGCATTTTTATGTGGAAACAGACCATCTTCAACACCAATAATATAAACATGATCAAACTCCAAGCCTTTGGCAGCATGAACTGTCATCAAACGCACCTGACCTTCTGGGTCATCATCATCCTGGTTGGATGCCAAAAATACGTGTTGCAAGAAACTTGTTAAATCACCACCATCTTCACGGTGTCGCAACCACCAACGGCGTAATTCCATGACATTATTCATACGTCGTTCGGCTTCATCTTCATCGGCGGCTTCAGCTCGAATCGCAGCTTCCAACTGCGTACGTTCAAGCAACGCATCAAAAGCATCATCAGGTTCACCATGAATTAAAAGGTGTTCAATCCCTGTCACCATCTCACCAAACTCACGCAAGGTATGACTCAAACGATGCTCCAACTCATCATGCAAACATGCTTCAAGCAACGAACACTTATGCTGATGGGCAAACTCACCCAATAAACCCAAAGCCTTCGCGCCAATACCACGTCGTGGTCTTGCAACAGCACGCATAAATGCCAAATCATCGGCAGGGTTTGCCATCAAACGCAAATAAGCCAAGGTATCTTGAATCTCCGCCCGATCAAAAAAAGATAAACCACCACTCACATGATACGGAATACTCGCTTCGCGCAAGGCTATTTCAACAGGCCTCGATAAAAATGAAGCACGATACAAGATGCAAAAATCATCCCATCCTTTGGCTTCTGTAGTCGCACGGCGTGCTTTAATATCAGCGGCTACACGGTGCCCTTCTTCTTCACCATTGGGTGACTCCCAAATACGCACCGCTTTGCCCTGCCCCAAGTTTGAACGCAGTGTTTTCCCCAAACGCTCACCATTATTGGCAATCAGCGTATTGGCTGCCATTAAAATCGAATTGGTTGAACGATAATTCTCTTCCAAGCGCACCGTATGCAAAGTCGGGAAATCCTGCTCAAGCTGAAAAAGGTTTTTTACCTCAGCACCACGCCAACCATAAATCGACTGATCATCATCACCCACAACCGTTAAGTTACCCTTTGCTTCAGTAAGCAAAGCAATAAATTCATACTGCACACGACTCGAATCTTGATACTCATCCACCAAAAGATGCCTACAGCGTGATTGCCATAAAGCCTGCACATCCCTATGCTCAGACAACAATCGAATCGGTAAAATCATCAAATCATCAAAGTCCACTGCATTCATACGGGTTAACAAGGCATCATAAGCTTCACGTACCACGGATAATTGATTTTCAACTGCATCCAACAAACCATTCTTCAACAGTGAAACGCGACCCAACAAACGCTCCACCTGATCGCTATCACTGGGTAATTTCATATCTGCTAATACCGAACGCATAGCAGATTTTTGCTCTGAAATAGAAAAAATCGACACATTACTTTTACGCTCTAAAAGGGCTGCGTTCTCACGCAACATCGCCAAACCCAAGGCATGGAAGGTGCAAATACGCAATGTCTTGGCTGTATCACCCAAACGATTAAACAAACGCTCACGCATTTCTTTCGCAGCTTTATTGGTAAATGTTACCGCAGTAATCGCATCATGCGGCACATCCCGCTCAACCAATGCTGCTATACGCTCCGTAATCACGCGTGTTTTGCCCGAACCAGCACCTGCTAAAACCAGCATCGGACCGCCACGGTAAAAGACAGCTTCATATTGTGCTTGGTTAAGTTGGTTATCAGACATGGCGGCAGCATAAACGGGGGCTTTCTTATCGCAAGCATAGGTTTTACCCTTGCCCACATGTTATGTTTTATAGCTACCATACAATGAGCTCATACTCAGACCATACATTCCCACATCATGTATTCCGCGAATATGATATTCGAGGCACTGCTGGAGATGAAATCAATGAAGAGCTGGCTTACCGTTTAGGCAAAGCCTTTGCTGCTATATTGCCAGAGCATGATAATCGTGCTGTGAGCGTCGCCCGTGATGTGCGCCTTTCAGGTGAAATGTTGCAGGATGCTGTCATGCGTGGTTTAAATGATGCAGGGAAAGATGTGATTGACCTTGGCATGGTTCCGACTCCACTCGCCTATTATTCTGTTTTTTACTTGGACACTGCAGGCTGCATTATGGTGACCGCCAGTCACAACCCCAGTAAAGACAATGGTTTTAAACTCATGAAAGGACAAAAAAGTCTGTATGGGGAAGATGTCCAGCTGCTTAAAAGGCTTATACAACAAGGTTTGGAAGACTCAGCTATACATGGCACAATAAAAACACATAAAATCCAAAGTGATTATGAGGATTTTGTCGTTACCGACTGCCCTCTTTCCAATCTTCTATCACGTCCATTAAGGGTTGTAATTGATGCGGGCAACGGACCATCTGGTATCATTGCCGCACCACTGTATCGCAGAATGGGTTGTGAAGTTTTTGAGCTCTATTGCCAACCCGATGGCACATTCCCCAACCATCACCCCGATCCAACCATTGAAGAAAATATGCAAGATCTTGCTAAGAAGGTTCGCGAAACATCCAGTGATTTTGGTATTGCTTTTGATGGTGATGGTGATCGCATTGGTATTGTTGATGAGTGTGGCAATATGATATGGGGTGATATGCTGCTTCTTTTGCTCGCACGCCACTTATTAAAAGAGCATCCAAATGCCACTATTATTTCTGAAATAAAGTCATCCCAACAACTATATTTAGGCATCCATAAAGCGGGCGGAAAAAGCATTATGTGGCGCACGGGTCACTCACTGATTAAAGCCAAAATGAAAGCGTCAGGGGCATTATTGGCAGGTGAGATGTCTGGGCATATCTTTTTTGCAGATCGCTTTTATGGTTTTGATGATGCGGTATATGCAGGGGCTAGGGTTATGCAAATTTTAGCAGAAAGCAATCAACCCATTTCAGCATTTTTTCATGATGTTCCCCATTCAGAAATTACACCCGAAATACGCGTGTCATGCCCAGATGAATATAAATTTCAGTGTGTTGACGATGCCATCAAACATTTTTCAACGCTGGATTATAAGATTATTGATATTGATGGCATGCGCATTGAATTTGAAGATGCTTGGGGTCTTTTACGCGCATCCAACACACAAGCTTCTATCGTGCTGCGTTTTGAAGCGCCCAACAAAGCACGTTTGAATGAAATACAAACCATGATTGAAGGTTGGTTGCATACCTATATAGCAGAAAAGTGTTTTTAATTCATGATGATGTTTGTAAATTATTTTCTGTAAATTCAGACATATAGCGCACTTTATTCAGACCTTTTTCCACATATTGCAAAGCTTCTTGCACCCTCTGCATATGTTGGTTCAACTGCCGTGTAACACGGCGGTGTTGCAAGGATAATTGCATTAAATCATTTTGTATGCGTTGCTCTACCGCACCCTGCTCTAAATGGCTGCGCAGCGTATCAGATGCCTGATCCAGCATCGCTTGGCTTTTCGGTAGTTTTTCCCATTTTTTAGACTCAATAATATCTTGAAGCTGGGCAAGCACATGGCGATACCTCTGTATCGCCATGTTTAAACTATCTTGCATAAGCCATGGACATTTGTGGCACTACTTGTGCAGCTTTAGTTGCTGCAGGCTTATGTAGTTGGACTGGCATTTGGCGATCTGGTGACAACCCTTCCCAGCCTTCCCGTAACGTTAATACCAACTGCATGACTTCTACCACAGCATCCGTAGAACATGAACACATACCTTCACTTAAACGGCGCATCATATAGGCATAAAGACTGGCTAAATCATAGGCAACATCACCACCAAGCTCGATATTTAAACTGCTTGAAAGCTCAATCAAGGCTTCAACAGCACGCCCAGTATGATCGGCTTCAGCTGCTAAATCTCCGCCTTCAATCGCGTGCTGTGCACGTCCAAGTGCTTTATACAATGCATCATAGCTTAATATGATAAGTCCCAATGGACTTGCTGTGTTTACCTGGTTCCCTTGATATGCTTTGTAACCACCCATAACTGCCTCCTTGCCTTTCAAAATGCTGTAGCGCATTCCTCGCACTACTTCCATGACCCTTATATCTATCGCAAAAAAGCCCGCCGACTAAAGTAAAAAATCAAAGAAAAATTAGTCGCTCAAACATTCAAACAGACGAAAAAAAACTAGCGGAAAACTTACCTCTATAAACCAATCATTTTAATTTTGAGGTGCATTTTGCGCATTAATTTGCTGCGTTAAAAAACTGCCTGACTGCTGCAAAGATGCCAACGTCGTTTGC